>DATJIB010000303.1:0-2950 GCA_035493575.1 Rhodocyclaceae bacterium
ATCGACGGCAATCACCAGCTGTACGTTGGCATCGTAAAGAATATCCACCAGCCAGGTGAAACGCCGCGCCTCTGCTGCCTGCCCTGCCGACAGGCGCGGCACGCCAGTGAGGAATAAAGTATGAAAAGCGCGTGCCAACTCAAGGTAGTCGCCTTGGCCGCGCGGCTCGCCACACAAGGCATGAAAGTCGCACCAGATGGCACCGGCAGCGCGACGCACGACCAGTAATTCACGCCCACCTAAATCAAGCGCATCGTCATTGCCGACACCGCCAGCCATTTTGGTAAAGGCCTGCTGCATTTCATACCAGACGCCTTCGTCGGCATCAATGTAATAACTTTCTGCATGCGCCAGGGCCTGGCTACGGTAATCAATGCCGGCATCAATTTCGACTATGTCGAGCTTTTGCTTGAGCAAATCAATGACAGGCAAAAACTGATCGCGATGCAGGCCATCCGGATACAAGTTATCGGGCGGGTAATTTGAGGTAATACAGAACACCACGCCCTCATCGAAAAGGGCTTGCATCAGGCGTCCCAGGATCATGGCATCGGCAATATCACTGACATGAAACTCGTCAAAACACATCAGCCGCGTCTGCTCTGCAATATCTTTGGCAATATCGGCGAGTGGGTCCGTGTGCCCCCCTTCGCTACGGCGTCGATTTAGGGCGGCATGCACTTCCTGCATAAAGGCATGAAAATGTACCCTGCGCTTTTTCGTATACGGCACCGCATCGAAAAAGCAGTTCATCAGAAAGCTTTTACCGCGCCCCACACCACCCCAAATCCAGACACCACGGGGCAGCTCTGGGCTCATCAACAAACGCCGCAGGGCGGTTCGGCGAGCTGCTTTGAAAGCTAGCAGATCGTCATAGAATCGCTGCAGACGTTCGGCGGCGCTCAGCTGCGCGGCATCCGGACGAATGCCACGCTCCGCCGCTACGTCAGAGAAGCGTTCGAGCATGCCCTTTTGGGGCACGTTGAGAATCAGATGGGGTTCCATCAGGCTACAGGCGCAACATTCAAAGCATCATGCAAAACGTGAACGCTTGGTCACTCGTTAAAAGTGCAAGGCACGCTTGTCGATGGCAAGTGCCGCTTCATGCACGGTTTCCGAGAGTGTCGGATGCGCATGGCAGATACGGGCGATGTCTTCTGACGAAGCACCAAACTCCATTGCGACGACCGCTTCGGCAATCAGTTCCGAAGCGTTGTTACCAAACACATGCATGCCTAGAATTCGATCAGTCTTGGCGCAGGCCAGCATCTTGACGAAGCCCGTGGTATCGCCCTGCCCCAAAGCCCGGCCGTTGGCGAGGAAAGGGATCTGGCCGACGCGATATTCAGTACCCTCATTCTTCAATTGCTGCTCAGTCTTGCCGACCCAGGCGATTTCAGGATGCGTATAGATGACCCATGGAATGGTGTTCATATCAATATGACCGGATTGGCCGGCAATCAGCTCGGCCACCATCACGCCCTCTTCCATACCCTTGTGCGCCAGCATCGGACCACGCACGACATCACCCACCGCCCAGACGTTTTCAAGATTGCTGTGGCAATGCTCGTTGACTTCAATGCGGCCTCTATCATCCAGCTGCAGACCCACTGCGTCCGCCCCCAGACCGGCAGTATTGGCTTGACGACCCACTGAGACGATAAGACGATCAACATCCAGCGTCTGCGCTGCGCCATTCAGTTCGTATTCAATGCTCACGCCAGCATCGCTGGGTGTAATGGTTTTGATCTTGATGCCAAGCTGGATGTTCAACCCCTGGTTCTTGGTGAAAATCTTCCAGGCTTCCTTGGCGACCGCCTCATCGGCTGCGGCCAGAAAGTCCGGCACGGCTTCGAGTATGGTGACTTCAGCACCGAGGCGCTTCCACACGGAACCGAGCTCCAGGCCGATCACGCCAGCACCGATAATGCCCAGACGCTTGGGGACCGAATCGAAATTCAGCGCACCGATGTTGTCGCAAACGATACGGTTGTCGACAGGCACACCTTCAAGATGGCGGGCACTGGAACCCGTGGCAACGATGACGTGAGTAGCAGCCACCTTCTCTTCGCCCACCTCGACTAGCCACTTGCCATTTTCTCGGCCAGAAAAACGACCATGCCCGGCCAGCAGTGTCACCTTGTTCTTCTTGAACAGGCCACGGATACCAGTGGTCAATTGCGTGACGATATTGTCTTTGCGGCGCAGCATGCTGGCCACATCCATGGTCACGCCCTGCACACCAATGCCATGCATGCTGAACGAATGCGTCGCCTGTTCGTACAACTCGGAAGACTGCAGCAGCGCCTTGGATGGAATGCAGCCGACGTTCAGGCAAGTGCCGCCGAGACGTACCTGGCCTTTCGGATCGGCATAGGATTCGGATTCAATACAGGCGACCTGCTTGCCAAGTTGCGCCGCGCGAATCGCCGCAATGTAACCGGCAGGACCGGCACCAATGACAACCACATCAAACTCTTTCATGCTCAGTCCTTAATGTTCTTTGCTCGTAGGCTTAGAGATCGAGCAACAAACGTGCTGGGTCTTCGAGTGCTTCCTTGATCGTCACTAAGCCCAATACGGCTTCACGACCGTCGATGATGCGGTGATCGTAAGACATGGCCAGATAATTGATCGGGCGAATCACAATCTGCCCGTTCTCAACCACAGGCCGATCTTTAGTCGCATGCACGCCCAGAATGGCCGACTGCGGTGGGTTGATAATCGGCGTGGACAACATCGAACCGAACACACCACCATTGGAGATGGAGAAAGTACCGCCGGTCAATTCCTCAAGCGACAACTTGCCCTCTTGAGCCTTCTTGCCGAACTCGGCGATCTTCTTTTCGATCTGCGCCAGGCTCAATTGATCGGCATCACGAATGATAGGCACCACCAGACCACGTGGGCTGCCAACGGCAATACCGATATCGAAATAGCCGTGATAGAC
>DATJIB010000304.1:0-3277 GCA_035493575.1 Rhodocyclaceae bacterium
GGCAAGAGGAACTGTGGAACTTGAGTGGCACCCGTTTCAGACATCCACCACATTTCATCCGTAGTCACTGGTGTCTTGAGCGGTGCGCCCAGTTCTTTCCAATTCGGGAACAATTCGCTCAGCGCCTTCGGATCAACCACAGCACCGGAGAGAATATGCGCGCCGACTTCAGCGCCCTTCTCCAGGATGCACACGGAAAGCTCGCGATTGTCGGCAGCGGCCAGTTGTTTGAGACGTATTGCAGCAGCCAGACCAGAAGGGCCTGCGCCAACAATGAGTACGTCGTATTGCATGATGTCGTCGGACATGACGTTTTCTTTCTTATCTAAATTCAGGGGTAACTTTTATTTTGCAGTCAGCACTTCGCTGATCCATCGAACAATCTCTTCTCGTGCCGCGGACGGCGCACCAAGGTGATCGGATGAAGGTTCATACAGTTTGGTGAGGGCTTGCTTTGGCAACGCATCGAACATGGACTGCTTGACGCTGCGCAAACCAGGGTAGTCATTCGTCGGCGCAATGTAGAGAACCGGCGTCTTCGGCAGCATGTTCTTCATGGCTTTCATCTGGTTGATTGCGCCCTCCGGATCGAACCAGCTCAGATAATCAACAGGAGCGACAATAACGGAATACGTACCCTTGCTGCCCTCGAAATCGAGCAGACGGGTTTTCTCGTTGCCCTTGCCGTCGGCGACCAGTTTGCGCGCAAGCTCGATGGTGTCACCAAGCTTTTCCTGGCTCGCCGGGCTGGCGGCGTTGCCGCCGGGCGCAATGGCGACGACTCCCGCAAGCGGATGTCTGCCGCCGTAGTACAGTGCAAAAATGCCGCCGAGGCTATGGCCGACCACGAAAACCTGCGCAGCACCCTTTGCTTTCAGGGACGCCACTGCGGTATCCAGCTCCTGCTCTGCCGCGCCCACACCAACGTCATAGTCACGCCGGCCCGACCATGGCATTTCCAGATTGAGAACGAGATAGCCTTTGCTCTCCAGGAAGGCCGCCAGGCCACTAACTTGTTTTTCTGGCGCTCCGCCCTTGCCATGCATCACAAGCACTCCTACGGCAGGCTGGGTTTGTGCGCCGGCGAATTGCGGCGCAAGCGCAGCACACCAGGCCAGGCAGAAAGCCACACTCAACTTCAAAAATTTCATGGTCATCGTTCGTCAGGGGATCAGGGGAAGTTCGACTTCAGCGGTGTCAGCGGCCGCCACGCCTTCGCGAATATGCGCCATCAGGCTGCGGATTCCGCTGGTGAGATATTTGTTTTTTTGGTGAACCATATAGAACTGGCGCTGCAATTGTAATTCGGGCAGGGCTATCGGCGCCAGACTGCCGCGACGGAAAGCATCACGCAAAGCCAGGCGCGAAATACAACCCAGCCCCAAACCGGCCTCGACGGCACGCTTGATCGCCTCGGTATGCTCCAGTTCGAGGCGCACATTGAGCTGGGTGTGATGGGCGCCAAGGGCGCGCTCAAACGTAGAACGCGTACCGGAGCCCGCCTCACGCAGAATCCAGTTTTCCTTCAGCACCTGCTGCAGCTCGACCTTTTTCTTCTTGGCCAGCGGGTGATCCGGCGCGGCGAACACCACCAATTCATCCTTGAGCCAAGGGCTTACCACCACATCCGGGTGGCTCATATCGCCTTCGATTAGACCTAGATCAAGTTCATAACGCGCCACCTGCTCAATAATCGTGGCTGAGTTTTGCACTACCAATTGAACCCGGCTGCTCGGGTGTTGCTGCAGGAAATCGGCCACCAGCAAGGTCGCCAGATAGTTGCCAATGGTCAAACTGGCGCCCAGGCGCAGATTGCCTATGCTCTCGTCAGTGCCTAATTGGCGTTCCAGTTCGGAGGCTCGATCGAGGATTTCGAGGGCGCGCGGCAGCATCCACTGACCGGTGTCATTGAGGACCAGCTTCTTGCCGACACGGTCGAACAGGGTCTGATCGTAGCTGCGCTCCAGCTCGCCCAAGGCAGTACTGGCGGCCGATTGCGACAAGGACAACTGCTCGGCAGCGCGCGAAACCGAGCCGGCGTGGGCCACGGCAACGAAGATTTCGAGTTGGCGCAGGGTGAATTTCATGGGCAATTGGCTAAGGGCAGAGAATGCTTATATACAAAATAGATAATAAATATACAAACAATCCATTTTACAGATATTGTACCGCCCTCTAGAATTCCGGGCAATTACAGAAAGGCAAATACCGATCAAGGAGATACCCTGCCGTTTGGGCGCTCCATCGCTTAAAATACCGGGTTAAGTTATTTGCCGACCAATCAGCCTTCAAAGGTATCAGAATGAAAGTTTTAGTCGCCCTCAAACGGGTGGTTGATTACAACGTACGCGTGCGTCCCCGCGCCGATGGCCTGGGTGTCGAAACCGCGGGCGTCAAGATGAGCGTGAATCCCTTCGATGAAAACGCCATCGAAGAAGCCCTGCGTTTGAAGACCGCTGGTGCGGCCACCGAAATCGTAGCCGTGTCGCTGGGCAATGCCGGCGCGCAAGAAGGGCTGCGTCATGCGCTGGCCATGGGCGTTGATCGCGTCATTCACGGCGAAGCGGCTGATGAACTTGATTCGCTGGCCGTGGCCAAGCTGCTCAAGGCTGTAGTCGCCGCCGAGCAACCGCAACTGATCATCCTCGGCAAGCAAGCGATTGACGACGATGCCGGCCAGACCGCGCAAATGCTCGCCGCCCTGCTCGACTGGCCGCAAGCTGTTGCTGTGTCCAAGCTCACCGTTGAAGGCAATGCCATCACCGTAGTGCGCGAGATCGACGGTGGTACCGAAACCCTGAACATTGATCTGCCAGCTGTGATTTCGGCTGATCTGCGCCTCAACGATCCACGCTTTGTGAAGCTGCCAAATCTGATGATGGCGAAGAAGAAGCCTATCGGCACTATCGATCTGTCCGGTGTTTCCGCCGCTATCAGCGTAGCCGTCAAGAAGGTTGCCGAACCACCCGCACGCAAGGCCGGCGTGAAGCTGAATAGCGTTGCCGAGCTGGTTGAAAAACTCAAGAACGAAGCGGGGGTACTGTAATGAGCGCTGTTCTCCTCATCGCCGAATTCGATGCTAATGGTTTAAAAAACGCCACCCGTCAAAGCGTACGCGCTGCGCAAAGCTGGAGTCTGCCTGTCGATGTACTGGTACTTGGCACGGCCAATGCCACCGTGCTTGAACAAGCACAAAAGCTGAATGGCGTACGCAAGGTGCTGCACGCCAACGCTTCTCATCTGGTACACCCAAGCGCCGAAGATGCGACCAGGCTGC
>DATJIB010000305.1:0-8752 GCA_035493575.1 Rhodocyclaceae bacterium
ACGCTCGACGAATACCGCAAGTACATCGAGAAGGATGCCGCGCTGGAGCGCCGCTTCCAGAAGGTTCTGGTCGACGAGCCTAGCGTTGAATCGACGATTGCGATCCTGCGCGGCTTGCAGGAGAAATACGAACTGCACCATGGCGTCGATATCACCGACCCCGCCATCGTCGCTGCAGCCGAGTTGTCGCATCGCTACATTACCGACCGCTTCCTGCCCGATAAGGCTATCGACTTGATTGACGAGGCTGCCTCGCGCATCAAGATGGAAATCGATTCTAAGCCTGAGGTGATGGATAAACTTGACCGTCGTTTGATTCAATTGAAGATCGAACGCGAAGCGGTCAGGCGCGAAAAGGATGCGGCTTCGAAGAAGCGTTTGACGCTGATCGAAGAAGAAATCACTCGCCTGCAAAAAGAGTATTCCGATCTCGAAGAAATCTGGAAAGCTGAAAAAGCCCAAGTGCAAGGTTCGGCCCATATCAAGGAAGAAATTGATCGTCTGAAAATCCAGATGGCCGACTTCCAGCGCAAGGGTCAGCTCGACAAGGTGGCTGAACTGCAATACGGCAAGTTGCCTGCGCTTGAAGAACAACTCAAGGCTGCTGAAAAGTCGAACGAGAATGCATCGCCCAACAAGCTGCTGCGTACCCAAGTCGGCGCTGAAGAAATCGCCGAGGTCGTGTCACGTGCCACCGGCATTCCGGTCTCACGCATGATGCAGGGCGAGCGCGAGAAGCTGCTCAAGATGGAAGACAAGCTGCACGAGCGTGTGATTGGTCAGGACGAAGCTGTGAATCTGGTTGCCGATGCCATTCGCCGTTCGCGTGCTGGGCTGGGTGATGAGAACCGCCCCTATGGCTCTTTCCTGTTCCTCGGCCCAACCGGCGTCGGCAAGACTGAACTGTGCAAGACTCTGGCTGAGTTCCTGTTCGACTCGCAAGATCACTTGATCCGGGTCGACATGAGCGAGTTCATGGAAAAGCATTCGGTTGCCCGTTTGATCGGCGCGCCACCGGGCTATGTGGGTTACGAAGAAGGTGGCTATCTGACCGAACAAGTCCGGCGCAAGCCTTACTCGGTGATCCTGTTCGACGAAGTCGAGAAGGCCCATCCGGATGTGTTCAATGTGCTGCTGCAAGTACTTGATGATGGTCGCATGACCGATGGTCAGGGCCGCACCGTGGACTTCAAGAACACTGTGATCGTGATGACGTCAAACCTGGGTTCGCATCTGATCCAGTCCATGAGCGGCGATGACTACCAAGTGGTCAAGCTGGCGGTCATGGGCGAAGTGCGTACGCATTTCCGGCCTGAGTTTGTGAACCGTATCGACGAGATCGTCGTGTTCCATAGTCTTGATGAAAAGAACATCGCCGGTATTGCCAAGATTCAGCTGGGCTTGCTGCAGAAGCGCCTGACGCGCATGGATATGTCGCTACAGGTGGACGATGCAGCGCTGCACGAGCTGGCCAAGGCTGGCTTCGATCCGGTCTTTGGCGCGCGGCCTTTGAAGCGGGCGATTCAGGAGCACATCGAGAATCCGCTCTCGAAGGCGATTCTGGAAGGCCGCTTTGGGCCCAAGGATACGATTGTGGTATCAGCGACGGCAGGTGGTGGTTTGACCTTTACCAAGGCTCACTAAGCCGGAAGCGAACAAAAAGGCGATGCATCTGCATCGCCTTTTTTACGCCGGAGGATTACGCTGGAACGGGATTCTGTTCGCGTTGCCGCATGAAATGGGCGAGGTGGCGGTCAAACTTCAAGCTGTGATTGATGACCCAATCGCTGAGTTGCAGCTTGACCTGAAAGGCCAGATGACCGGGGTCCTCTGTTCTGGCCTTGAGTTTTTCCTGCAGCAGATCGAGGTTGTACTGAAAGCGCCGGTGTTGCTGCACATGTTCGGGCAGGAAGGGATAGCCAACGTCATTCATGATGGCTTCTTCGGTATCGAAGTGTTCCTGCGCATGTTGCTTGAGGTTGGCAATCACAGAGTCGAATGAGTCGGTGCGGCCATCGCGGATAGCCACTGCGATATTGCCCAGCTGGCCGAGCATGTGTCGATGCGGCGCATCAATTTCATTGAGGCCGGAATTGAAGTCGTCTGACCAGGCCAGATCAAGTGCATTGTCGCCGGAGTTTTCATAGCGGCCACTGCGCAGATATTCATCGCAGCGCTCCAGATAAATCCTTGCCGGCACATCGCCCGGTGCTTCGGCTACGCATTCAAGCAAGCGCGAGCGGGCGCGCGGAATGTCGTGCAGATGGTAGTAGGCCAGGGCCTCTTCAAAATGCCGCAACATGCGGGTCTTGGCCTGGCGCAGCGGCAAGGGGTCGCTGTCATAGACTTCATAGATCGATTGCGGCTCATGCTTGCCTTTGAGGCAGAGCCGGTCGATGAATCGGATCATGTAGCGACCCGGATCTTCCAGGCTATGCAGGGTGTGTTCGCTGATCAGAAGTGGCACACCATAAATCTTGGTCAGGTCTTCCAGGCGCGAGGACACATTGACTGCATCGCTGATCACCGTTCCATCCATGCGGCCGCTGCCACCGACGGTGCCGAGCATGACGATGCCGGTGTTGATGCCGATACCGATACGCGTCGGGACATAACCGGCGCGGCCGCGGCCGTGGTTGTAGGCGTCGAGGCGTTCGAGCATGGCCAGCGCGCTGAGCACGGCATCGTCGGGCGAGTCGGGGAACAAGGCCATGATGGCGTCGCCGATGTATTTGTCGATGACGCCACGATGCAAGGAGATAACCGGCTCCATCTGCGATAGATAGGAGTTGAGGAAATTGAAGTTTTCCTGCGGCGTGAGTGACTCGGACAGGCTGGTGAAGTCGCGGATGTCGGAGAACAGCACCGTCATGCGCCGTTCGGTTTGAAGACCGAGGCGAATATCGCGGATATTCCGAATGGATAGGAACTGCAACAGCTGTTGCGGCACAAAGTGGGCGTAGATGCGCTCAGTCGTGGCTAGTTGCTCGCGCAGGCGTGCATTCTCGCCTTGCAGACGGGCAAGTTCGGCTTTCGGATCCAAGTCTGGCGTGTTTGCGCTCAAAGTCGTTTGGCGTAGCGAGTGTTATAGGGGAAAATCATAACCTATGAATCCACATCTGATTGCATCTCCTTCACCCTGGGTCCAGCGTTTTGCCACGCAAGTGGTGGCCGGCGGACGCATCCTCGATCTGGCTTGCGGCTCCGGGCGGCATACGCGCTACCTGGCCGAGCTCGGTTATCAGGTCGAAGCCCTGGACCGGGACGAGGCCGCTTTGGCGACCCTGGCCGATGTGCCCGGGGTGACAACCCATCTGGGCGATGTCGAAGGTGGGCCCTGGCCTTATTACAGCCAGTATTTCGATGGCATCGTGGTCACCAATTATCTGCATCGTCCTTTGTTGCCGCAATTGATCAATGCACTGGGCGAGGGCGGGGTGCTGATTTATGAAACGTTCATGATAGGCAATGAGCGTTTCGGCAAGCCGACTAATCCCCATTTTCTCCTACGTCCGGGCGAGTTGCTCGAAGTGGTGCGCCGCCGTCTTAACGTGGTGGCATTTGAGCAGGGTGAAGTCGATTCACCCCATCCCGCTGTTGTTCAGCGTATTTGCGCGACGCGAGGTGCGCCTTTGAAAATTACTTCAATAAAGGCTTAAGCACCTTCCAGACGGTGTCTAGCATTTGCGGCTGACTGGCCGCTGTAGGGTGCAAGCGGTCCGCCTGAAAAGCATCGGCATTATTCAGGCCTTCGAACAGGAAGGGCACCAGTCCGGTTTTGTGCTGTTTGCTCAGGCTGGCATAGTTGGCCGCGAACTTTTCCGTGTAGTCCTTGCCATAGTTGGGCGGCAGACGCATGCCGATGAGGATGACCTTGGCACCCGCTTTCTGGCTGTTCTGGATCATGGCGGCAAGATTGTCCTGCATGCTGGCCAAAGGCAGGCCGCGCAAGCCGTCGTTGGCGCCAAGCTCAATAATCACAATCGCTGGTTTATGCTGTTGTAATGCGGCATCGAGGCGGCTGCGACCACCAGCAGTGGTTTCGCCGCTGATGCTGGCATTGACAACGGTATAGGCCGGGGCTTTATCCTTGAGCCGAATATCGAGCAGACTGGGCCAGGCCTCTTGTTTCGCCAGGCCGTAACCCGCCGACAAGCTGTCACCAAATACGAGTATGTTCTGGCTAGCTGCAGCATGAGACGCCAATAGGGCAACGAACAGAGAAAGCAGGATTTTGCGCATGGGTAGTATCGAAGCAGTAGAGGCAGGCGTAATGCTGGAGGTCAAAGCCATCGGCAAATCAGTGCCGAGTGGCGATACCGCTTTAGTCATTTTGCATGACATTTCGTTCCAGGTGCAACGCGGCGAGTCGGTTGCGATTGTCGGTGCCTCCGGCTCCGGCAAGTCGACCTTGCTGGGTTTGTTGGCGGGCCTGGATCAGCCAAGCAGCGGTTCGGTCCATCTGGCTGGCCAGGACATGGCGGCGCTGGATGAGGATGGGCGCGCTGCTTTACGCGGTCGTGTGCTTGGCTTTGTGTTCCAGTCGTTTCAGCTGCTGCCGGCACTGACGGCTTTGGAGAATGTCGTCTTGCCTTTGGAACTGGCGGGTTCGATCCCGAGAGCCGAGGCTTTGGATTTAGCCAAGGCCATGCTGGAGCGCGTGGGTCTCGGCGCACGTATGCATCATTACCCCAAGCACCTGTCCGGCGGCGAGCAACAACGCGTGGCTTTGGCACGGGCTTTTGTGGTCAAGCCGCAAATTCTTTTAGCGGACGAACCGACCGGCAATCTCGATGCCGCTACCGGCATGCAGATCATCGATCTAATGTTCGAGATGAATGCCGAGCAAGGCGCGACCTTGATTCTGGTGACACACGATAACGGCCTAGCCAATCGCTGCGGACGTATCCTCAGGCTGGCGTCCGGGCACTTACTGGATTAAACGAGCTGCGCCGCTGCAGGTTAAATCAAAGCCGCGGCTTTCAGGCCGCTGCGAATGGCGCCTTCAATGGTAGCGGGATAGTCTGAGGCCACATAGTCGCCGGCGAGTAGCAAACCGGGCAGGGCTGTCTGGCTTTCAGGGCGCTGCAGATTCGGTGTGCACGCAAAAGTGGCGCGTTTTTCGGTGATGACCTGGCTGCCGAGTGGGGCGGGCAGGTCGGGATACAGCGCCAGCAATTCGGCATGGACTGCCGCCGCCAATTCATCTTTGTTCAAGTTTTGATGTTGTCCGCGTGCGCTGATAACAGCGGCAAACAGGCCGTCTGTTCCGTCGAGTTGGCCTCGATCGAAAATCCAATGCGTATAACCGCCACTCAAACCCAGCATGGCTTGCGGCAAATGTGTGCCGGCCGGATAGTGCAGATAGCAGGTGACAATCGGTTCCCACTTGAAGGCTTCGACCTGAGCGCACTGCGGTGCCAACTCGGGTAGATCAGCCAGCAAGCGTGGCAGGTGGTATGGGGCCACAGCGAGGATCACATGTGAATAGCGGCTGTCGGGATCGGCGTCCAGTAGGTAGCTATCGCCGTCGCGCTGAATGCTGGCCACGCTGCTGCTGGTGCGGACTTCGCCGCCGTGGCGGGCAATAAACTGTGCAGCCGGCTCGGCAAACAGTGCTGACAGGTCGGTGCGTGGTATCAATAAGTCGCTGGCGGCGCGATTTGCGGCCAGGCTGTCGCGCAGGACATTGGCAAAAACTTGGGCCGAGGCTTCCGTTGCTGCTGTATTAAGTGCCGAAATGCAGAGCGGTTCCCACAAATACCTGAGCAATGCTTGCGGTTGTTTGTGCGCGGCCAGCAACTCGGCGACAGTGATGTCGCGGTCAAGCTTGTATTCTTTGCGCTTGAGCCACTTCATGAAATCAATGGCGGCGAATTTCTCGCTCCAGCTCAAGCCCTTGGCGGTGAGTAGTGCCACCGCCAGATGCAAAGGCGCAGGCAGCTTGGGCGCCCGCAGGTGGAAGTCGGGATAGTCCAGCGTCAGCGGCAGGCGCAGCAAAGCTTGTTTGCTGTTGACGCCCACCTGCTGCAATAAGCGCAGAGTGTCGCGATAAGCGCCGATCAGGATGTGCTGACCGTTGTCCAAAGTGATGCCATCTAGCTCGACCTTGCGCGCACGACCACCGAGTACGCGCGACGTTTCAAACACGGTAACGGATTCGCCAGCTACTGTCAGTGTCACTGCAGCAGCAAGGCCGGCATAACCGGCGCCGATGACGGCGATTCTTTTTGTCACGTGTTTAGTTGCGGACTGCTGTCCACCACGCCAGCCACAACTTGCGCAGTGGCGTCAGCGAAGTGCGGCGATCGAGCACAAGAAAGCCATCGCGGCGAATTTCCTTGAGCAGGGTGCGATAGATGGCGGCCATGATGAGGCCGGTGCGCTGCGACTTGCGATCAATTGCGGGTAGCTGCGCCAAGGCATGATCGTAAAATTGCTCGGCGCGGTCGGCCTGGAAGTTCATCAGGGCGACGAAGTTCTCGCTATGACGGGCGTTGAGCAAATCAGAGACGCTGACGTCGAATTTCTTCAGATCATCCAGCGGCAGGTAGATGCGGCCACGGCGTGCATCTTCGCCAACATCGCGAATGATGTTGGTGAGCTGGAAAGCCAGGCCCAGATCATGGGCGTATTTGAGTGTCTGCGGATCCTTGTAGCCAAAGATTTCGGCGGCGAGCAGGCCAACTACGCTGGCGACGCGATAGCAATACAGATGCAGCGCCTTGAAGTCGAGATAGCGGTTCTGATCGAGATCCATCTCCATGCCGTCGATGATTTCGAGCAGGCGTTCCAATGGCAAGTTGAAGCTCTTGATTGAAATCGCCAGTGCTTGCGTGACTGGATGACTGGCCTTGCCTTCATACAAGGCAGCGACTTCGGTGCGCCACCAGGCCAGCTTGGTGCGGGCCACGTGCGCGTCTTCGGTTTCGTCGACTACGTCGTCGACCTCGCGGCAGAGCGCGTAGAGGGCGGTAATGGCCTGACGGCGCACCGGCTCCAGAAACAGGAAGCTGTAATAGAAGCTGGAGCCACTGGCAGCAGCTTTTTCCTGGCAATAGGAATCAGGATTCATAGTTTTTTGGGTAGGCAAAAATGGCGCGCCACAACAGGATAGGCCAATCACTGGCAGTGAGTTGTGGGCGCTGACGGAAGACGTCGTAACCGACAGCCTCTATTTTCTCAAGAATTCGCAGTCCGCCGCAAACCATAAGGCGTAGTTCAAAGCCCATGCGGCCGGGCAGGGTGCGCGCCAATGGTGCGCCCCAAAGCATCATGTTGCGGGCGCGGTGCACCTGAAAGCGCATCAGCGCAATCCAGCTCGCATCGACGCGGCCTTCGTTCATATGCTCGTCAGTGACGTCAAAACGATCCAGATCGTACTGTGGCAGATAAACCCGCGGTTTGTACCAATCGATCGCCACGTCCTGCCAGTGATTGATCAGTTGCAGGCTGGAGCAGATGGCATCCGACCATTCCAGTTGTTGGGGCGACTCGGCTTTGTATAGGCGCAAGAGCAAGCGACCGACCGGGTTAGCGGAACGGCGACAGTAGTCGAGCAGCTCGGCAAAGGTGGCGTAACGCTGCTTGCTGACGTCCTGAATAAAGGCATCAAGCAGATCGTGCAGCAAGGGCAACTGCAAATCGTAGGTTTTTACGGCCTTGGCCAGGCGCTGAAAGATCGGATCCGGGTCGGTTTCGCCACGCTCAATCCGGTTCAGGCCTTCCTGGTAGCGCGTCAGCTCGGAGAAGCGTTCTGCAGCCGGGCGCTGGCCTTCGTCGGCGATATCGTCAGCGCTGCGGGCGAAGTAATAGATGGCCGCAACCGCCTCACGCAGATGCGGGGGGAGTAAAAAAGAAGCAACCGGGAAGTTTTCGTAGTGATCAACGGCCATGGCGGGCGCAAGTATAAAGGGCTTTTCCCTCTGATTCTGTTTGTGAAATCGCTGTGACAGGCCTTCTTTGCTGCAATAGCGGTGTTTTTAGGGGCGCGTCTGAGGTAGAATCCCGTCCCTGCAGTGCCCAGGTGGCGAAATTGGTAGACGCACCAGATTTAGGTTCTGGCGTTGTGAGACGTGTCGGTTCGAGTCCGACCCTGGGCACCATTGATTCACGGTTTCGGCAATCGCTGAAACCCTCCCTTGGGATTTTCGATGATTCTTGTAACCGGTGGTGCCGGTTTCATCGGCAGCAATTTCGTGCTGGATTGGCTCGCGACGCAAGACGAGCCGCTTATCAATCTCGACAAGCTCACTTACGCAGGTAATCTGGAAAACCTTTCCAGCGCAGCCAAGGATGTGCGCCATGTGTTTGTCCATGGCGATATTGGCGATAGTGCGCTGATCGCCAGCCTGCTCAAGCAACATCAGCCCCGTGCCATTCTGAACTTTGCTGCCGAGTCACATGTGGATCGCTCGATCCTTGGACCGGCTGAATTTATTCAAACCAATATCGTTGGCACGTTCAATCTGCTTGAAGCCGTGCGCGCATATTGGAATGGTCTCGCCGCTGCAGATAAAGCCACCTTCCGTTTTTTGCATGTATCGACAGACGAAGTGTATGGCTCGCTGGGACAGAATGATCCACCCTTTGCCGAGACCCATCGCTACGAACCGAATAGTCCATATTCAGCCAGCAAGGCTGCGTCTGACCATCTGGTGCGGGCGTATCACCATACCTATGGTTTGCCGGTTCTGACGACCAATTGCTCCAACAATTACGGGCCCTACCACTTTCCCGAGAAGCTGATCCC
>DATJIB010000306.1:0-5531 GCA_035493575.1 Rhodocyclaceae bacterium
CATTCTTGCCTTTGGCAGCACGCTGGCGTTCGGTCAGGAAGATCACCGGGATCATGCGGAAGGTAGAGCCATTGCCAATACCTGCCAGTGCAAAGAGCACGATGAACATGCTGAGAAAGCCAAAAAAGTTGCCGCCAACACCGTTATGCGGGACGAATTGCAGCACTCCGATAACCGCCAGTGCCATGCCCACAAAGGTGTATAGCGTGACGCGAGCGCCACCGAATTTGTCCGAAATCCAGCCACCCATGGTGCGAGTGATGGCACCGACTAATGGGCCGAGGAAAGCATAGGTAGTGGGGTTGATATCCGGGAACTGGGACTTAGTAAGCATGGCCAGGCCGGCAGAAAATCCAATGAATGAACCGAAGGTGCCGATGTAGAGCCAGCACATCAACCAGTTGTGCTTGCGCTTGAAGATAACCGCCTGCTCTGCAAATGAGGCCTTTGCATCAGCAATGTCGTCCATGCCAAACCAGGCAGCGATAGCGGCGATCAGGATAAAGGGGACCCAGACAAAGCCGGCGTTTTGCAACCAGATGTTTTTCTCGACACCATCCTTAAGGTAAGTATGCGCATCGCCCGTGAAGCCACCGAGCAAGGCGCCGGTAATCACCATGGGAACGACAAATTGGGTCAGCGACACGCCAAGGTTGCCAATGCCGGCATTCATGCCAGTGGCAAATCCCTTTCTCGCCTTGGGGAAAAAGAAGCTGATATTGGCCATGCTGGAACTGAAGTTTCCACCACCCAGTCCGCATAGCAGCGCCAGCACCAGCAAGGTTGGAAAACCCGTGCTTGGGTCGCGCAATGCAAAACCCATTCCCAATGCCGGAATCAGCAGCGAGGCGGTGCTGATAGCGGTCCATTTGCGGCCGCCAAAAATAGGCACGAGAAATGAATAGAAAATGCGTAAGGTGGCGCCGGACAGGGCGGGCAGGGCGGTGAGCCAGAACATCTGGTTTTTTGAAAGTTGAAAACCTGCCTTATCGAGGTTCACCACAACAACGCTCCACAGCATCCAGATGCTGAAGGCGAGCATCAAGGCAGGAATTGAAAGCCAAAGATTGCGTGTGGCGACACGTGATCCTTGTTCCTTCCAGAAGCCAGCGTTTTCCGGCTCCCAGCGTGTGATGACGTGACTAGACATGATGATTCTCCTTGATGAGATCGGTGCGTTAGATGGCGGCGGGACTTGGACTTTTTGCAAGGGCCTTCTGGCCGCTGGCGACGGCCTCGGCGCGGAATTCAAAATGCATCCACACAAGCGAGACGCAAACGGTGCCATAGAGCAACATGAAACAGCTGGAACGTACGCCGGTAAGATCGACCAGTGCGCCAAAGAGGATGGGCAGGACAAAGCCACCCAGGCCGCCGGCCAGGCCTACGATTCCGGAAACGGCGCCGATGTTTTCGCTGAATTCGTCGCCGATGAATTTGAATACTGAAGCTTTGCCAACGGCCATGGCGACGCCGACAATGAAAATCATGACGGTAAACAGCGTCGGGTTCAGGCCGATGTGAAATTCCTGAGGGCCGCTTACTGTCTGTATCGTGAATTGGGTCTGTGGATAGCTGAGAATGAAGAAGGCAACCCAGCACACCCACATGACCCACCAGGTGGTTTTATAGGCGCCGTACTTATCCGAAATCCAGCCGCCAACGGCGCGCAGCACGCCGCCTGGCAAAGAAAAGCAGGCGGCAAGAAATGCTGCCGTCGCCATATTGAAACCATATTCACCGACAAAATATTTGGTCAGCCATAAAGCCAGGCCAACATAACCTCCAAAGACTACCGAGTAGTACTGGCAATAACGCCATACGCGCGGGTTCTTCAGCATCTTAAGTTGCTCGGCAAAGCTGACCGTTCCGGCTACGTTATGGCTTGTGTCGGTTGCCGAAAAAAACCAAAACCCAATCGCAGTGACGAGCATGGCCACCGCATAAACCTGCGGCACGATGGTCCATGCACCGGCAGCAGTGGCGATCAGTGCGGGAGCAACGAATTTGGTCAATGCCGAGCCGGAATTACCGGCCCCAAATATGCCCATCGCAAAGCCGCGTTTTGACTTCGGAAACCAGCGCGCGACGTAAGGAGTGCCGACAGAGAAGGAGCCGCCAGCGAGTCCGACGAAAAGACCGAGGGTGAGAAAGTGCCAGTATTGCGTGGCATAGGACATCAGCCAGATCGGGATGACCGTGACCAACATCAATATGAAAAAGACGATGCGACCACCATAACGGTCGGTCAAAATCCCCAGCGGGACACGGATCAGCGAGCCCGTCAGTACTGGCGTGGCAGCCAGCAAGCCAAATTGGGTTTCGGAAAGGCCGAGTTGCTTCTTGAGTGGAATGCCCAGTACTGCGAACATCATCCACACCGCAAAGCAGATGGTGAATGGCAGTGTGCTTGAAATCAGGACCGAGGTTGCTCCCCGTGCCCTACCGTGATTCTCGGTGCGTTCTTGATTTCCCATCTTGCTGTCTCACAATCTTGATTGGCTTGTGAGAGCTTAGGGATTGCGATCGGCCAATACCATTCCTCTCATGGCTTGGCCGCATCCTCCAAAATGACTAGTCCTTTTGCGTCGTCATCGGATCGTGAAATGCTTGATATAAGTCAAGTCGATATTTTCTCAAAGGCGCGAAATGGTGGCCTGATATTGAGCTGCTTCATCAAGGATTGCGATTTAACGGTCAGATCCGCCAGCGTGTATTGATCCAGATGCGAGTAGAGCAATTCATAGGCTTCAGTCAGGATGGCAGAGACGCTGCAACAGTCGCTAATACAGCATGACCCATCGTTGCAACATTCGACGACGGTTCTGTTTTGCTCCGCAGCGCGAACAACTTCGCCGATGCGGATTTTTTCTGCAGCGCGTGCAAGCCTGATGCCGCCGCCATTGCCGCGCTGGGACTGGATAACACCGGTTTTTACGAGGTGGTGAACAACCTTGGTCAAATGGTGTTCCGAGATGGAGTAGCCGTCAGCAATAGTGCGAGTGGTTACAAGGCGATCCGGATTTAACGCGAGATAGATCAAAACTCGCAGCGTGTAGTCACTGAAGTTTGTCATGTGCATTGTGTTTTTTCCTTTGTAAAGACGCGATGAATTTGGGTAAGGAATAGCTTGATGGTACATCTGAAAAAATGACGAATACAGACAAAGAGAAGACTCAAACGAATTCACCCGATGAAATTACGGAGTCGCTGCGCTTGCGTCTGAAGCAGGTCATCGACCCGGAGGTTGGAATGAACATCATTGATCTTGGACTCATTTATCGAGTTGAGATGGCGGGCTTGGCGGTGTGCGTAGATATGACGATGACTTCACCGGCTTGCCCCATGGGAGACATCCTGCTGGAGGACGTAGAAAAAGCGCTTCAGGCGGGATTGCCGGAGGGCTATACCCTGAATCTGCAACTCGTCTGGGAGCCGATCTGGTCGCCCGACATGATGAGCGAAGATGCGCGTGCGCATTTCAACTGGGAAGACTAAGTTGAATCGAAAGCTACGAATCTTGCTGTTCATGGCGGCGCTTATCTCTCTGGTCAGCGGCCTGCTCACAGGCTTGGCGCGACTCGGCGTATCCGTTCCCATGCAGGTACAGGCAGGGAATCATGGCGCTTTCATGATCTGTGGATTATTCGGAACGCTCATCAGCCTGGAGCGATCCATCGCCATGGCACGTCCGTGGGTCTATCTCGCGCCCACCGCCTCGGCTTTGGGATCGCTGGTACTGTTGTCGGGTGTATCTGATTCGGCTGCAGCCGGCTTATTTTCTATTGCTGCGCTTCTTCTGGTTCTGGCGAGCGTGGTGCTTTGGCGCAAACAACCCTGCGTGCATCTCGCTGTATTAGGTCTAGGCGCCGTGATGTGGTTGATCGGAAACCTCGTATGGATTAAAAGCGGTTTGATCATGTTGGCAGTTCCGCCTTGGCAAAGTTTTCTGATCCTTACCATCGCTGCAGAAAGGCTTGAACTAAGCAGATTTGTTCCCGTCCCTGCGCTGGCACGCCGTGCTTTTTTGCTTATTGTTACTGCGATGTCATTAGGCGCATTACTGCTTGCGACACAGGCTCGGCTTGGCGTTGTACTTTTTTCGGTATCGCTATTGACGCTGATGATCTGGCTGATGCGCTACGACATCGTTCGCCATACCTTGCGACAAAAGGGATTGCCACGCTACATCGCTACGTGCTTAAGCAGCGGTTACATCTGGTTAGGTGTCAGTGCGCTCATCATGCTGGCGGGCGAGTTTGTGCTGGCTTCACCGCTGCGAGATGCCGCTTTGCACGCAATGCTTTTGGGGTTTGTCGTGGCGATGGTTTTTGGTCATGCACCAATTGTTTTACCTGCGGTGACGCGGCTTCGGCTTAGCTATCATCGTGCTCTGTATATCCCCCTTTTGTTTTTAAACGCAAGCCTGCTGTTGCGTATTTTCGCCGGTGTGGTCAACGACTTTGAGCTCAAGCAGAGAGCCGCTGAAGGCAATGTCATATCACTGTTGCTCTTCGCAACTATCGCAGTGTTTTTAATCATCCGTCAGAGACAGGCTTGACCTGCATCAAGCATATTCAATAAACCAAACCTTAAATATGCATTTTTATTGCAACTTTAAAAGTGCGTACTTAAGATTGCCTCAATGGCGTTTCGCCAGTAGGACACGAAAGGGAGTGAAATGAAATCATCACGCAAATTATGGCTTTGGTTGGGTGCCATATTTTTATTGTCGTTTGGAGTACTAGGTTGGATGGGACGGGAAATCTATTTATCTGCACCCCCCATCCCACAACAGGTCGTCCAAGCAGATGGTGCCGTACTGTTCACGGGACCACAGATCCAGCGTGGCCAGCAAGCCTGGTTCTCAGCAGGTGGGCAACAACTAGGGTCAGTCTGGGGGCATGGTAGTTATGTAGCACCGGATTGGTCAGCGGATTGGCTGCATCGCGAAGCGCTTGCTTTGCGCGATGTCATTGCACAGAAACGCTACAGAACAGATTTCGCTAACCTCGGCCGCGACGAGCAGGCAGTCGTCAGTGCTCAGGTAAAGGAAGAGCTGCGCAGCAATCGCTATGATGCAGAGACGGGCACCCTGATTGTTAGCCAGGAGCGAGCCGCAGCGATCAAACAGCTGATCAGGCATTACACCGGCTTGTTCGGCAACGACGCGGCGCTTGATCACTTGCGTGAGCAATACGCTATGGTGGCGTCGTCCTTGCGCGAAGAGGCCGATCTGCAAGCCTTGCCATCCTTCTTCTTCTGGACTGCCTGGGCGGCCGCAACAAATCGCCCTGGTGAAACGAATCTTTCCTACACCAGCAATTGGCCACATGAGCCATTAGTCGGAAATGCGCCAACCACCGGCAATGGCATGTGGTCGATCGCCAGCGTGATTCTGCTGATCGCCGGTATTGCCATGATGATCTGGCTGCATTCAAGAAGCCATGAAGATGCCGATCCGGCTCCGCTGAAAGCCGACCCCTTGTTTGATCTGAAGCCAACAAAGTCGATGTTGGCCACGCGCAAAT
>DATJIB010000307.1:0-7043 GCA_035493575.1 Rhodocyclaceae bacterium
GGACTTGATTTTGCAGCCAGCTGAAAAGTTCGTAGTGACGACGGATAACCGAGCACTCACGAACCAGATTGAGTAACGGTGGCAGTTCACTGACCGATATATTAGATAGAAAGCTCATTGAGTACTGGCCTCTTACTTTCTGTCAAAAACTTACATGCTGCACGTGCACAATAGGCCTGGAAAACGCTTTGCCCGATGCAACACCCTTTACCTTGGTTCGGCTTCGACCTTCTCGGTTCCGTCATTCTGCAACTTTTTGCTAAGTATGTTGATTGAAAGAATTAATTCCATTGTCAGTAAAGTTTTTGACCATGGAACCTTATATGTTTATTGTGATTTTAAATATCACATTGTCATTATTGTGCAGCCATTTCATGTGTTTTGTTATTTAAAGAATTAATTGTAGTGACAGCAAAATTTTTGGCTGTAGGCGAAAGCTGATTTTGCTGTCCTATCAGTTTCGAGCAAGGTTCATTGGATAAAGTGTCAGGATGAAAATACTGATTGTTGAAGATGACCTGCCACTTGCAGATGGACTAGCCGGCGCCTTGCGCACTTCCGGTTATGAAGTCGAGCATGTCGCCACAGGTACCGATGCCCTTGCAGTCTGCAAAGCGCGCTCTTTTTCATTGATCGTGTTGGATCTCGGTCTGCCGGACATCAGCGGCTTCGATGTATTGGCAAAACTCGAGCGCTCACGACAAGGTGGCGTGCTCATATTGACGGCACTTGATGGCGTTGATGAGCGTGTGCGCGGACTTGATCTTGGCGCCGATGACTACATGGTCAAACCCTTTGCCCTGGCGGAGCTCGAGGCTCGTGTGCGTGCCTTGCTGCGCCGCGTCGAGGCAGCTGAAGACACGCGCATCCAGGTCGGAAAGCTTTGTGTTGATGTCGTCGGCAAGCGTGCCTGGGTTGGGGAAACGCCGCTTGATTTGACAGCACGTGAGTGGGGCGTGATGGTTCAGCTCCTGCGTCGCGTTGGCCTAGTGGTCAGCAAGCAACAATTGCAAAACGCGATTCAGAATTGGGACGAAGTTCTCAGTGACAATGCAATTGAGGTTTATGTCTCGCGCCTGCGCTCCAAGCTGCAGAGCAGTGGTGTGGTGATCCGCACCTTGCGCGGCTTCGGCTACATGATCGAAGAACCCGCCGCCTAGTTTTCTTGCAGTAAGTCTTAGGTAGGGATAGTGGCGCGCGTGCTAGGATCTCGCGCCCACTATGTCTGCCGATTCCGATACTCCCATCCCCGTTGCCGTGCCCGATATCAGTCCGTTATTTGCGGACGATGGCCCCTTGGCGACTGCGATTCCCGGCTATCGCGGGCGGGCGCAGCAAGTCGAAATGGCGCAGAAAATCTCTGCCGCCATCCGCAGCAATAAAGCCTTTGTAGCCGAGGCCGGTACCGGTACCGGCAAGACTTACGCCTATCTGGTGCCTGCGCTTTCTTCGGGCGGCAAAGTCATTATTTCCACTGGTACCAAGACGCTGCAGGATCAGTTGTTCCAGCGTGATTTGCCTATGGTGCGCGATGCGCTCAAAGTTGGCGCCACGGTAGCGCTGCTCAAAGGTCGCGCTAATTACGTCTGCCATCACCATCTGGAGAGGGCCACCAGCGAAGGCAAGTTCGCTACACGAACTGATGCGCTGCACATTCACACCATTGCCCGCTTCGCCAAGACTTCACGTACTGGCGACAAGGCTGAACTGGTAGCGGTTCCTGAAGACTCGGCCGTGTGGCAACAAGCCACTTCCACGCGTGACAATTGTCTGGGACAGGAGTGCGCGTACGTCAAAGAATGTTTCGTGCTGGCGGCGCGGCGTGAAGCGCTGGTAGCCGATGTGGTTGTGGTCAACCACCATCTGTTCTTCGCCGACGTGATGCTGCGTGACGATGGTCTCGGAGAGTTGTTGCCGGCATGTAATGCCGTGATTTTTGACGAAGCGCATCAGCTGCCTGAAGTAGCGGGTCTGTTTTTTGGCGAGTCGATCAGCACTGCCCAATTACTCGAGCTCGCTCGTGATGCACGAGCCGAAGCGTTGATCTCTGCACGCGACTATGCGCCCTTGCAAGATGCAATCCGTGGTGTGGATAAAGCGGCACGTGATTTGCGCCTGGCGGTTGCCGGTGAGAATCAGCGCATGCCGGTCTCGCAAATCGCCGATGACAAGAGTTTTCAGACCGCCTTGAATGTGATGGAAGCCACGCTCGCCGATATGCGCAAGCATCTCGAAGCGCAAGCCGAGCGCGGTGAAGGCATAGAGAATTGTCTCAACCGAACTTTGGAAATAGCGCTGCGTCTCAAGCGCTGGCGTAGCGATGCAGCGGCCAAGGCCGAAAGCGAAGCGACCGAATATGTGCGCTGGCTGGAAGTGTTCAGCCAGACCTTGTCCCTGAACATGACGCCATTGCATGTGGCGGATATTTTCCAGCGTCAGATGGCGGGTCATCCACGCGCCTGGATTTTTACCTCGGCGACATTGGCGGTGGGGCGCGATTTCGGGCATTACTGCAATGAGCTCGGTCTGTCTGAAGCTGAGACCGCGCAATGGGGCAGCCCATTTGATTACGCCAACAATGCGCTTTTGTACTGCCCGCCGAATATGCCTGATCCGAATTCGCCGAGCTACGGCGAGGCAGTAGTTGAAGCATGCTGGCCAGCGCTGGTGGCTTCGGGCGGTCGTGCCTTTGTGTTGTGTACGTCGCTGCGCGCGATGAAAAAAATTCACGGCTTGATCAAAGAGCGTCTTGATGCAGCGGGTCTGGATTTGCCACTGCTGCTGCAGGGCGAGAGTTCGCGTACCGAGTTGCTGGATCGTTTCCGTCGTCTCGGCAATGCCATCCTGGTTGCCAGCCAAAGCTTCTGGGAAGGCGTGGACGTACGGGGCGAAGCACTGTCACTTGTGGTCATTGACAAGCTGCCTTTCGCGCCGCCAGATGATCCAGTATTGTCGGCGCGGATTGAACATCTGCGCAAACAAGGCGGTAATCCCTTCTTCGACTACCAACTGCCACACGCAGTTATCAGCATGAAGCAGGGCGCCGGTCGTTTGATTCGTGATGAAACAGACCGCGGCGTGCTTATGGTCTGTGACCCGCGCATGATAGACAAACCCTACGGCCGCAAGATTTGGCAGTCGCTGCCGCCCATGAAGCGGACCCGCTTGATTGCTGACGTTGAAGCCTTCTTCAGCACCGAAACCACGCCTGATTCACTCGCCGCTGTATCTGAGGAAAGATAACGCGGTAAAATAACGTCCTTTAGGTAGTGGCGGAGAGCGTTTTGAAGGTTTTCGGGTTTACCGGGTTTAGCGGTTCAGGCAAGACAACTGTGCTGGAGCAGATGATTCCTCTGTTCGTGAAGCGCGGCTTGCGCGTTTCCATCATCAAGCACGCCCATCACAAGTTCGACGTGGATAAGCCGGGCAAGGACTCTTATCGTCACCGCGAAGCCGGCTGTACCGAAGTCATGCTTGTATCCGGCAATCGCTGGGCACTAATGCATGAGCTGCGCGGTGATGCAGAGCCAACGCTGGAAGAACAGATTGCACGCATGTCGCCTTGCGATTTACTCTTGATCGAAGGCTACAAAAACAGCGACCTGCCCAAGATTGAAATCCATCGCCCTGACCATGTCGAAGAAATGCTTTACCCCGGCCACAATGTGGTCGCGGTGGCCAGCGATGTGCCATTGAATCTGACAGTGCCGGTTCTGGATTTGAATTCGCCGCCGGCCTTGGTCGAGTTTGTATTGAATTACGTCGGGCTGAATAAATGAGCGCTGCGCCAAACAAACCCTTGATGAATCTGGACGAGGCCCTGAGCCTGTTGCTTGCCGGCGCTAAACCGGTGAACGATAGCGAAATGGTGTCGACCTTCGACGCTGTCGGTTATGTTCTCGCCCAGCCACAGTATTCGGCCATCAATGTGCCGCCACTCGATAACTCCTCCATGGACGGTTATGCCGTGCGTTGCGCGGATATTCCTGCCGTGGGCACTACGTTACCTGTGAGCCAGCGTATTCCGGCCGGCAAGGTCGGTGGCCCTTTGGCTGCCGGAACAGCCGCCCGCATCTTTACCGGCGCCGCCGTTCCCGCCGGCACCGATGCTATCGTCATGCAGGAATACTGCACATTTGTTGATGGCAATGTGACCTTCAATGAATTGCCCAAGCCGGGTGAGTGGATACGCAAAGCCGGTGAAGATATTTCGACCGGTGGCGAAGTACTCTCACGTGGCACCAAGTTACGCCCGCAAGAAGTTGGCCTGGCTGCATCCGTCGGCTTGGCTGCATTGCCGGTATTCCGGAAAGTGCGCGTGGCCTTGTTTTCAACCGGTGACGAGTTGGTTATGCCGGGCGATCCACTGCCACCGGGTGCCATCTACAACTCGAATCGTTTTCTGCTCAAGGGCATGCTCGAGCAATTGGGCTGCACGGTTATCGATCTCGGCATCGTGCCGGACAAACTTGATGCCACACGTAAAGCCTTGCGTACTGCGGCAGCGCAGGCCGATATGATTCTGACCAGCGGCGGTGTGTCCATGGGTGAGGAAGATCACATCAAGCCAGCTGTGGAAGCTGAAGGCGTGCTTGATCACTGGCTGGTGAATAGCAAACCGGGCCGTCCCTTTGCTTTTGGTCGCGTCATTACACCGAGCAATGAAGCAGCCTTCATCGGCTTGCCCGGCAATCCGGTATCCAGCTTTGTGACTTTCCTGTTGCTGGTACGCTCATTCATTCGCAAACTGCAAGGCATTCCGGTCAGTGTGGCAGATGCACTGCCGCGCGGTATGCAACGCGTAGCGGGTTTTGATCTGCTGCGAGAGGATCGCCGCCGTGAATTTTTGCGCGCGCGTGTTGGTGCAGATGGTCTGCTTGAGTTATTCCCGAATCAAAGCTCCGGCGTGCTGACGTCTGCCGCCTGGGCCGACGGCCTGATTGATAATCCGGCTGGCACCATGATTCGCCGAGGCGATGTGGTGCACTTCCTGCCTTTCTCTGAGCTCTTGTCATGATAACCGTAATGTTTTTTGCCGGTCTGCGTGAGGCGGTTGGTACTTCCAGCGAAACACTGGCCTTGCCTGCGGGTGTAAGCAGCATCGCTGCCTTGCGCGACCACTTGGTTGCACGTGGCGGTCAGTGGCAAGCCTTGGCAACTGCCAAGAATCTGCGCGCAGCCTTGAATCAGGACATGGTGGCTTTGGATAGCGCCATCAAGGACGGTGACGAGATTGCCTTCTTCCCACCGGTTACCGGAGGTTGAGCATGCAACATTCTGTGAGCGTACAGGAAGCCGATTTTGATCTCAGCGCCGAAGTCAAAGCGCTGACCGCCGGTAATAATCTGGCCGGCGCCGTCGCCAGTTTTGTTGGCCTGGTGCGCGACAATAATGATGGCACGGGTGTGGCCGATATGACCCTGGAGCACTACCCAGGCATGACCGAAAAAGCGCTTGATGAAATCGCCATCAAGGCGGGTGAGCGTTGGGAGTTATTAGGCGTACGCATCATTCATCGCGTTGGACATTTGATGCCGGGTGATCAGATCGTGCTGGTCGTAGTCAGCAGCCCGCATCGCGGAAACTCTTTTGCTGCCTGCGAATTCATCATGGATTACCTCAAGACCCAGGCGCCATTCTGGAAGAAGGAAACAACTGCAGAAGGCAGCCGCTGGGTGGATGCAAGGGTCAGCGATGACGAGGCAATGGCCAAGTGGCGCGATCAGATCGGGATGTAATCCGCACATCCAAGCGCGTACTCAAATCATCTTCTCCGGCTTGACCCACGCATCAAAATCACTGGCACTGACATAGCCGAGCGCTAGTGCCGCCTCTTTCAGCGTGCTGCCATCCTTGTGCGCCAGCTTGGCAATCGCCGCCGCCTTGTCATAGCCAATGTGCGGGCTCAATGCCGTAACCAGCATCAGCGATCGATCGAGCAATTCACTGATGCGTTCCCGATTGACCTCAATGCCACGCACGCAATGCACGTCCAGACTGTGCATGCCATCGGCGAGCAGACGCACGCTTTGCAGCATGTTGTGGGCAATCATGGGCTTGAACACATTCAACTCAAAGTTGCCGGAAGCCGCACCGACAGTCAACGCCACATCGTTGCCAAAGACCTGGCAGCACAGCATGGTCATGGCTTCGCATTGAGTCGGGTTGATCTTGCCCGGCATGATGGAGCTGCCCGGTTCATTTTCCGGAATGCTGATTTCACCCAGGCCAGAGCGCGGCCCCGAAGCCAGCCAGCGTATATCGTTGGCGATTTTCATCAACGACGTCGCCAGTGTCTTCAAAGCACCATGTGCAGTGACCAAAGCATCGTGAGAGGCGAGCGCAGCGAATTTGTTTTCTGCGCTCAGGAAAGGCAGGCCCGTATGTCGTGCCAATTCGGCAGCGATGCGTACACCGAACTCCGCATGCGTATTCAAACCGGTGCCCACGGCAGTACCGCCGGCAGCCAGCGCATAAACACCTTCAAGACTGTTGTGGATTTCCTGTTCGCCATGCTCGAGTTGGGCTACCCAACCAGAAAATTCCTGACCTAAAGTCAGCGGCGTGGCGTCCTGCAAATGCGTGCGACCAATCTTGATCACATCGGTAAAGCTGACCGCCTTCTCGTGAATGCTCACACGCAGTTGGCGCAGCGCAGGCAGCATGGTGCTATTTAAAGTCATAGCTGCCGCCACGTGCATGGCAGTCGGGAAGATATCGTTGGTCGACTGCCCCATATTGACGTGGTCATTCGGATGCACCAGGCGCTTCTGTCCTCGCTCACCACCCAGCAACTCCGAGGCGCGATTGGCCAGCACCTCGTTCATATTCATATTGCTCTGCGTGCCCGAGCCGGTTTGCCATACCACCAAAGGAAAAGCGTCCGCATGGGCGCCCGACAAAACCTCATCGGCAGCGCGCACGATGGCCTCGGCGAGCTTGGGATCCAGTAAGCCTAGCTCGCGATTTGTAACTGCAGCAGCCCGCTTGACCAGGGCCAGAGCGTGCAGGAGCGCAGGTGATAGTCGCTCTGTGGAAATGGA
>DATJIB010000308.1:0-7319 GCA_035493575.1 Rhodocyclaceae bacterium
GATCTTGCCTGAGCCCCCGGTCAGGCCGCAACGTGCCATGTATTACGACACAGTAATTCAGCGCGAAGAGGTGCGGGTAGTGGTCGTTCCTTTGCTGGTCGGTACCGGCGGTCGTACCATCGTTGTGCAGTTTGCCGAGACGCGGCATAAGCGCAAGGCGCTGGCAAGCGAGTTGGTGATGGCTGTAATTGCCCCACAGCTGGCATTGATGGTTCTGGCCTGGGTGGCTATTCAACGCGGCGTCACTGTGGGCTTGCGTTCACTCGAAAGCTTGGCGCGATCAATTGAGCAGCGTACCCCCGATGATCTGGCGCCGCTGCCGGCAACTAATATGCCGCAAGAGGTGTTGCCTTTGTTGTCTGCTTTCAATGCCATGTTGGTACGCCTGGGCGGTGCCGCGGCGGCGCAGAAACGTTTTGTCGCGGATGCGGCACATCAATTGCGTACGCCATTGGCCGCCTTGCGTATTCAGCTTGAGCGGGCCTTGCGGGAGACCGATACGGCGCTGCGTGAAACGCTGCTGCAGCAGTTGGTGGGCGCGGTTGAGCGCACCGCACGGCTATCTACGCAGTTGCTGATGTTGGCCCGCGCGGAGCCAGGTGCAACCACGCCGCCACTGGAGCGGGTTAATCTGTGTGAGTTGGCATTCAATGTCGGTAGCGCCTGGGTCAATCGCGCCTTGCAACAAGGCGTGGACCTAGGGCTCGCCGCGCCGGAGACGCCTTTGTTTGTGATCGGAGAATCCATCATGCTGGGTGAGTTGATCAATAACCTGGTGGATAACGCGCTGCGCTATGGTGGCAAAAATATCACCTTGCAAGTTGCGGCGACTCCGCATGGCGTTGAGTTGGCGGTTGAGGATGATGGGCCGGGCCTGGCAGCTGCAGAGGAGGGCCGCGTGTTCGAACGCTTTTACCGCGTTCCAGGTAATACCAGCGACGGCTCGGGCTTGGGCTTGGCCATCGTGCGTGAGATTGCCCGCGGTTACGGTGCCGAAGCCGGTTATCGCAGCCGCGAAGGTGGCGGCGCCTGTTTCTTTGTTAACTTTCCGATGGTGCTTGCGCACTGATACAGCAGTCATCAAGTGTCATATCGATAATCGGGCACGGTTGTTTGGACCCCCCGTGAGCACAGGCCTCTACCAGCTTCTGTAAGGCCTGTTGCATCTGCTGTAGATGATTGATGCGCTGTGCCACCGTGGCAATTTTTTCTGTTGCCAAAGCGCGTGCCCGCTGATGATCAGTCATATCGTTAAGTTGGAGTAGTTCAGCGATTTCATCGAGACTGAAGCCCATGCTCTGGGCTCGGCGAATAAACGCCAGTCTTTCCATATGCGTGGCGCCATAGCGCCGATAGCCGCCATTGCTGGTCGGTTGCGTGAGTAAGCCGCGCCGCTCGTAGTAGCGGATGGTTTCCACATTCACGCCTGCTGCTGCGGCCAGTTTGCCTATGGTCAAAGCGGGTGCCGCCGAAATTGCTGTTGCCATCTTGAAAATCCTTGACTCTGTACCTAAGTACGGAGTCTAGACTAGGTGCACGAACTAGAGCAACAGGTGTCTCAATGACCTCGCTACAAGACAATCAAACCACCGCAACAGTAGAGCTCGCCCTGGAGGGCATGACCTGTGCTGCCTGCGCGGCGCGGATCGAGAAGGGACTCAATCGCATGGACGGGGTTGAGGCTGCGGTTAACTTCGCCAGCGAAAAAGCCCAGGTGCGTTATGCCGCTGATCGCGTCGCCGTCGATGAGTTGATTGCTCGCGTGGCCAAGCTTGGCTATGGCGCCACTGTGTCCACGCGCGATACGCGTGCCGCTGAAAAAACCAAAAAGCTTGAGCAGTACACTCAGGACAAACGCCAGTTTGTGATTGCCGTGCTGCTCACCTTGCCGCTGATAGCGCAGATGGGCTGGATGCTTAATGGCGACGCACATCACCACGATGTTTTGCCACGCTGGCTGCAATTTGTATTGGCGACGCCAGTGCAGTTGTGGATAGGTTGGCGCTTCAACGTGGGCGCCTGGCACGCCCTGCGCGGTGGTGGTGGCAACATGGACGTACTGGTCGCATTGGGAACCGGTGCAGCATGGCTATTTAGCACCATCGTGTTTGCGTTTGGTTTGCCCGAGCATGTTTACTTCGAAGCCTCAGCAACAGTGATTACGCTGGTGCTGCTGGGCAAGCTGCTCGAAGCGCGCGCCAAGGCCGGTACCAGCGCGGCGATTGAAGCCCTGATTCGTCTGCAACCGCAAACCGCAACGCTGCTCAAGGATGGCGAATACCGGAGCGTGCCAGTCGATAGCCTGATTCCCGGTGATGTGTTTGTAGTACGCGGCGGTGAGAGCGTGCCGGTCGATGGTGAAGTGCTTGAAGGCAGCAGTAGCGTGAACGAAGCCATGCTCACCGGTGAAAGCGTGCCGGTAGAAAAAGCACAAGGCGCGCGCGTGCTCGCCGCTACCGTCAATGGCAATGGCCAACTCATTTGCAAGGCGAGTGGTGTCGGTGCGCATACCATGCTCGCCGGCATCATTCGTTTGGTTGAGTCCGCCCAAGGCAGCAAGGCACCGGTGCAACGCCTGGCGGATCAGGTTGCCGCGATATTCGTGCCGGTAGTGCTCGCGATTGCAGCGCTGACTTTCTTTATTGGCTGGTGGTGGCTGGGTGCATTCACGCCGGCACTGATCAATGCCGTGGCTGTGTTGGTGATTGCCTGTCCTTGCGCCCTGGGCTTGGCCACACCGACCGCCATCATGGTCGGTACCGGCAATGGCGCCCAGCACGGCATCCTGATTCGTAATGCCGCGGCGCTGGAGCTGGCGGAAAAAATCAATGTGCTGGCCGTGGATAAGACGGGCACGCTGACTGAAGGACAACCACGTGTCACGGATATCTTGCCTGCCGCTGGCGTGAGCGAAGAAACCTTGTTAAGCCTCGCTGCCAGTCTGGAGCAGGGCGCTACCCATCCCTTGGCGCAGGCTGTGGTGAGCCGCGCTACTGGCCTTGCATTGCAGTCGCCGGCTGCCGTACAAGTTGTGCTTGGCAAAGGCGTACAGGGCAAAGTGGGCGACAGCATGCTGATGCTGGGTTCGCCGACGTGGCTGGCAGAGCTGGGCCATGCACTTGATGATGCACAGCTGGCAAAGCTGCAAAGCGCGGGCAAAACCGTGGTGGGTCTACTCGCGGACGACAAGTTCATGGGCCTGTTGGCAATTGCCGATCCATTGCGCCAGAGCACCGCTGCCGCCGTGGCGCGCTTGCAAGCCATGGGTATCGAAGTGTTGATGCTGACCGGTGACAATGCCCGCACCGCTGCCGCGATTGCAGCGAGTGTGGGTATCAAGCGTTTCGAGGCGGATGTATTGCCGCAACAAAAAGCTGCGACGATTACGGCACTGCGTAAATCGGGCCAGCGGGTTGGTATGGTGGGTGATGGCATCAACGATGCCCCCGCACTCGCTGCTGCCGATGTGAGCTTTGCCATGGGTGCCGGCTCGGATGTGGCGCTGGAAGCTGCAGACATTACGCTGATGCATAACGATCTGGCTGGTATTGCTGCGGCGATTGATCTATCGCGCGCCACACTGAAAAAGATCCGCCAGAATCTGTTCTTTGCTTTTGTCTACAACGTACTCGGCATTCCGCTTGCCGCCTTGGGTATGTTGAATCCGGTAATTGCTGGCGCTGCGATGGCCGCGAGTTCGGTCTCGGTAGTCAGCAACTCATTGCTGCTGAAACGTTGGAAACCTTAAACAGGAGAGTGTCATGGCAACAACAACATTGAACATTGAAGGCATGAGCTGCGGCGGTTGCGTGAATAGCGTAACTAAAGCATTGCAAGCCGAAGCGGGCGTCAGCAAGGTCGAAGTGATCCTGGAGCAGGGCCTGGCCAAGGTTGATTATGATCCAGCAGTCACCCAGCCCGAACAGCTGGCCGATGCTGTTACCGACATCGGCTTTGACGCGAGCTGCGCCGTTTAAATCATTGCATGGCTAGGGCCACGAATTCACCTTCAAGTCGGCCGACGACCTGTCCGGCAAAATGCAGTTCGGCCAGCACACTGATGCGGGCCTTGCCCTTGCGTTTGAAGATGCGCAAAAACTGATTCCACTGCGCTGGTTCGGCCAGCGCAGACACGGCAGTGAAATCACCTTCGATCGGCAACTCATAGCTCATGCTGTTGCGCTGGATCACCAGACGACTGGCAATGCCCTCTGCAGTCAAGCGGGTATGCAATAAGGACCAGGCGGCAAGAATCGCAACTGCCGAGGCGCTGCCGCCGAAAACCGTGGCGCGATGATTGATATTCGGCGCCAGGGGCGCGCTAAGCACAATGCTGTCGTCAGAAATACTGACGACACCGACCTGCATGGCTTTGGATAATGGAATGTGCTCGTGCAGGTATTGCTGCAGCGTTTGCGTGTTATTCATGGCTAGGCCTTTCTCAAGGATCGCAAAGGCATGATGCCAGCGGATCCCTGCCCGGCACTGTGCCATAAGTTTTATTGCTAGCCCCATAGTCTTCGTGCGTTTAACGGTAAAACGGTTGCCATCACCGGACAGGTATAATTACGCCTTTATTTGATCTCAGTCAGGAGCAGTTTGTGGGCCTCAATAGCGTTTCCGCCGGTAAGGATGTGCCAAACGACTTTAACGTCGTGATTGAAATTCCGATGCGTTCGGACCCAGTCAAGTACGAAGTGGATAAGGAAACCGGCGCGATTTTCGTCGACCGTTTCATGTCTACCGCCATGCATTACCCATGCAACTACGGCTACATTCCAGAAACCATCGCTGGCGATGGCGATCCGGTTGATGTGCTGATTGTGGCGCAATTGTCGCTGCCACCTGGCGTAGTGGTACGTTGCCGCGCACTGGGCATCCTCAAGATGACCGACGAAGCCGGCGAAGATGGCAAGCTGATCGCAGTGCCGGTCGACAAGCTGACCTCTTACTACAAGGACGTGCAATCGCTGGACGATCTGCCACCGATCCTGTTGCAACGCATTGCCCACTTCTTCGAGCACTACAAGGATCTGGAGCCAGGCAAGTTTGTTAAGGTCAATGGCTGGGGCGACAAAGACGCTGCGCACAAAGAAATTCTGGACGGCGTTGCGCTGTACCAAGCCTCGAACAAATAAACATTGTTGTTCACGCTACAGAAACCCGCCCGGCGCAAGCCCGGCGGGTTTTTTATTGCACCGGTTTAAACGGCGCGTGCTCGTTGAGTTCATCCATGTATGCATCAATGCCGCGGCTTTCACGTTGCAGGAAATTGGCAATCGCCGCACGGAATTGTGGATGCGCCACCCAGTGGGCCGAGTAGGTGGTGACCGGCAGAAAGCCCCGCGCCAATTTGTGTTCGCCCTGCGCGCCACCTTCAAAGAGCTTGATACCGCGGGCGATGCAGAACTCAATGGCCTGGTAATAACAAGCCTCAAAATGCAGGCAGGACACATGCTCAAGCTCGCCCCAGTAGCGGCCCCATAGCGTGTCATCGGTATAAAGATTCAAGGCCATGGCAATCGGCAGATCACCCCGTGAAGCTACCACCAGCAAAATGTTGTCCGGCATGGTGGCGCCCAGATGCTGAAAGAAGGCCGGGCTTAAATACGGCTCACGCCCGCGCACGGCATAGGTGTTGGCGTAGCAAACATAGGCGAAGGCCAGAAGCTCCGGCGTGATCTGGCTGCCGGTGAGGCATTGCAGCGTGATGCCTGCGTCGGCAACGCGCCGCCGCTCCTGGCGAATTTTTTTGCGCTTGGTTTGGGTCAGTGCGGCGAGAAAGTCTTCAAAGTCCTTGAAGCCATTGTTGCGCCAATGGAACTGCACCCCCTGGCGTATCAAAAGCCCTTTTGCCTCCAGCAGCGCGGCTTCTTCGGGTAATGGAAACAGCACATGCAAGGATGAAAAATCAGCCGCTTCTGCGTGGGCCAATGCAGCTTCAAGCAGCGCCATACGCGCTTCATCATTGACGGCCAGCAGGCGTGGCCCTTGCACCGGCGAGAACGGCACGGCGGCGACCAGTTTGGGGTAATAGGGGATGCCGTGCTGTGCATAGGCTTCGGCCCAGCCCCAGTCGAACACAAACTCGCCCATCGAATGTGATTTGGCATACAGCGGCATGGCAGCCAGCAATGCGTCGTCTTCCCATACCGTCAGCAGTAATGGCGCCCAGCCGGTTTGTGCGGTGGCGCAATCTGTTTTTTCCAGACCGGCCAGAAAGGCATGTTGCAGAAAGGGTTGATTGCCGGCCAATTGATTCCAGGCGGTGGCCGGGATTTCGGCATAGCTATTAAACAAGAGGACGCGCATATGAAAGTGAGCATACCCGTACTGGTATAGTTTCGGCTATGAGTACTCTCAAAATTGCTATCGCCCAGATCAATTGCACCGTGGGCGATCTGGCCGGCAATGCCGAGCGCATTATTGCTGCTGCGCATGCCGCCCGAAAACTCGGTGCCGATCTGCTCCTGACCCCCGAATTGGCCCTGTGCGGCTATCCGGCCGAAGACCTGCTGCTGCGCGAAGATTTCTATCGCGCCAATGCTGTTGCCCTGCAAAAGTTGGCGGCCGCCATGCCGGCGCTGCCGATGATAGTCGGCCATCCTGAACATGATGGTGATGATTGCTATAACGCGGCTTCCCTATTGTCGGGCGGCAAGATCGTGGCCACCTATCGCAAGCACCATCTGCCTAACTACGAAGTCTTCGATGAAGAGCGCTACTTCAGCCCGGGCGACGACGCCTGCGTGGTTGAAATCAAGGGCGTGCGCTGCGGCATCAATATCTGCGCCGATGTCTGGGAAGAAGGCGCTGCGGAAAAATCCGCCGCTGCTGGCGCTGAAATTCTGCTGGTGCTGAATGCCTCGCCTTTCCATGTGGGCAAACAGCATTTGCGTTACAGCGTGCTGCGTGAGCGCATTGCCAAGATGCATATCCCGGTGGTGTACGCCAACCTGGTTGGCGGCCAGGATGAGCTGGTGTTTGACGGCGCCTCGTTTGCGCTGGATGCAACAGGCAAGGTAACGTCTCAATTGCCCGCGTTTGTTGAGCAGACCACGCTGATTGAATATGCCGATGGCAAGTTGTTGCCGGGCGAAATGGCGCCTGAGCAATCCGAAGAGGCAGCTGCCTATTCAGCTTTGGTGCTGGGTGTACGCGACTATGTGGGCAAGAATGGTTTTCCTGGCGCGCTGTTGGGTTTGTCTGGTGGCATCGATTCTGCGTTGACGCTGTGTATTGCCGTCGATGCACTCGGCGCCGACAAGGTGCGCGCCGTCATGATGCCCTCGCCATACACCGCACAGATGAGTCTGGAC
>DATJIB010000309.1:0-5327 GCA_035493575.1 Rhodocyclaceae bacterium
TCGCCGATAGCCATCCAGCAAGCGAGCATCATCATCCTGAATCTTGGATAGGGCCGGATAAGTCACTTGTTGTACTGCCGTGACCAATTGCTGCACCACCAGATCACGTACTTTTTCGGCAAAGAAATACAGGCCGGCAACACTCAGAATAAAGGCCTTGGCAATGGTGGCCATGTACATCTTGGCAAAGAACTCGCGCTGCAGGTCCGTCATGAGAATCAAAATGCTGAAGCGCGAAAGACTGCGCAAGTCATGCAGTGAGAATGACCAGGTGGGATGCCATATTCCGGTGCGCCAGAACAGTGCGCCGTTGATGATGGGAAAGACAACGATCTGGCAGACGATCCCCCAGACCCCAAAACCGAAATAGGCAAGGACTACCGCAATCAGTCCGGAAGCGATCGCTGCCGGCAGGCTGGTCATGACCTGCAGCCGGAACATCATCTTTCTTTGCATCACCGTTGAGTGAACAATCGAAAGCGACTGAAAGATCAGGCTCAATGCTGTCACCCGAAACAAAATCATTAATCGGTCCTGCTCATAAAACTTTGCTATCCACGGCGCCGCGACCCAGAGCGCACAATACAAAACAAGTGATAAGGCGATGTTGGTATAGAAAGCCGTATTCAGCTCACTTTGAGTCACTTCCTTCTTGCGTATCAGGGCGATGCGGTATCCCCCCTCAACAAAGGCAAACGATACAGCCAGGAAGATTGAAATGACGCCAACCAGGCCATAGTCATCGGGAGTCAGAAACCAGGCTAATACGAGAGTGATTAAGGCAGAAGAACCCTTGCGTAAAAGCTGTTCTCCGAAACTCCAGAATACGTTTATGACAATCTGTTTTCTCAAGGTGATTCCTAGTGAATCCGGGCCATTTAGGAACGATTTCCTGAAGATGCCCTTAGCAGCTTGCCCAGCCTGAATATCTAAGTCAATGGGCTGAAATAGCTAACTGCCTTGCACCGTGTTGGGAGCCGGCCCATTAGCCATTTCAGCTCATTGACTTGGAGACCATGAGTGCGATAGCGTAAGGCTGTCCGGTTCGGATCAGGGCAAAGCAGTTCATGCAAGGTTCTAAAATATTTGGGAGGCTGCATGTCAGCAATACATTACCGTAGCTTTTCTCATCTCTCGGACGACATAAAGCGCGGTCTCGGCAAACTGCAGGCCGGCCACTTTGATTTAGTGGTGGGGATACCACGCAGTGGCATGGTGCCCGCATATATTATTGGTCTCTACCTTAATCTTGGCGTAACCAGCCTGCAGGGGCTGATCGCCAACGAGTCAGTCAAAAGCGGATCGACCCGAAAGGCTCGTGTCGATCCCGGGTCCACGCATAATGCACAGCGTATCCTTCTGGTAGATGACAGTATTAGCTCCGGAGAGTCTCTGCGCAAAACGCTGGATAAAATCCCTGCAGAGCTAAGGAGTCGCATCACGACACTGGCGATTTACTCTTCGAAGCCTGAGCGTTCGGATGTCGATCTGTTTCTTGAATATATACCGGAGCCCCGCGTTTTCGAGTGGAACGTGTTTCACCGCTCTCTGCTGGGGCGGGCTTGCGTGGATATTGATGGCGTGTTGTGCCGGGATCCGACAGCCGCCGAGAATGATGATGGGGAGCGCTACGTCGAGTTTCTATTGAATGCAGATCCCTTGATTCTGCCGTCGTACAAGATCCACTCACTGGTCACGAACCGGCTCAGCAAGTACCGGGCACACACAGAGGCATGGCTGGCGAGGCATGGGGTCGAATATGACAACCTGATTATGGTGGACTTGCCTTCAGCAGCTGAACGACAGCGCCTGGGCGTGCACTCGACCCACAAGGCAAAGTACTACCGGGATTCGGGGCTGGATTTCTTTATCGAGAGTGACTGCAAGCAGGCCAGAGAAATCGCAAAAATTACGCAGAAGTCGGTCTATTGTGTTGAGACCACTCAGGTCTACACTCACTCCATGCTTTCTGGCGCCACAGATTCGGATGCGAGGCTGGCGCTGTCCAAAACCAAATCGCGATTAGCGGCGCTACTGCCCGGCCCGGCCCGCACATTTGTCCGTTTGTTATTGGGCAGAAACTAAGCGAGGCTAAGGGCGTGAAGGTACTCTCTGCGGCATGAATGGGAGCGAATCAAACCACGTTCTCAAGACGGGCTCCAAGTGCCAGGCGACCAGGCAACTGAAGACGACCGACAGTAACAGGGTGATGAGCGCAGATGCAAAATACGCTACCCCGATCTCCTGAAGTTTCCCGATCAATGCCGCGCCGACGGCGTTGTGAATCAGGTAGAGCGGATAAGTTGCCAAGCCGATTTTCCGCCAACCGCTCCAAGGCAGCCTGGTCCAAAGGCTGGCTGTCACCAGCGCAATCGCAATGAGGTAGATGAGAATAGGGGCGGAAACGGGTAAGGGGCTACCCACTTTGCCGGCAATGGCATTTGATGCGCTGATGATCTGCAGCAGACCGACTACGTTGAACAAGATGGCGAGTGCTACGCGCTTTCCATTGACCCCCTTGGTTCGCATTGCCCAAAGCAGCACGCCGATGGCAAAGAAGCAGCCGTGATGGACAAGGAACAAATCCAGAATCCGTGTCTCGGCAAAGCGCTCCAGTCCCAAGGGAAAAAACAGCAGCCAAAAGGCTGTACTTACAAGGCCAACGGCGATGGCCGAGTTTTCGAGCCAACGGATTTTGCCCATGAGTAGCAGAGCCCAAATCAGCGCATAGAAAAATATTTCGATTCCCAGTGTCCAGTAAACACTGTCTATCCAGGGTGAAGACGGGATGAAAGCAATCGTCCTGAGGGTCAGACGGGTGGCTGATTCTGCGCTGAGAATGTGGACAGCATAGAGAGTCGCAGCGGTTATAGGCGCACAGACCAGCACTGCGGGCACCAGTCGTTTGACGCGGGCCAAAGCGAATTTTGTTGGTGAGGAGCTTTCCGCACTAAAGGCAATCACAAACCCGCTGATCACGAAGAAGACTTCGACACCCACCCAGCCCCAGGAGAACAGGTTGCCCAGATCGGCTTGCGGGGCGACTCCGGCGGCCCTTCCGGCGATGCCTTGCGGAAAAGCCCACACCCAGAAGCAGTAGTGAAATAGGGCTACCGATACCGCCGCGCAAAATCTCAGCGCATCAATACCCCCAAATGCTTGCTTGTTTGTTCCAGGTGCCATTGGTTAGTTCCTCAGGCAAAACCCGATGGTGTGGGTAACTCTCCCTATCTACCGCCATCAAAAATGTAAGCTCAAGCAGACATGGCCAAACTACCCCTTCGGCCAAGCTGACGGGTTTTTGACACGTGATGAGTAGATTAGTTTCTGGAAAAACTGCGATGCCTTTAAATGGCATCGAATTGTAGGAGCCTCAGTTCACATCGATATGAGGCGAACCGAATTGTTATCTGGCGGTTTGCTTGATTTGATCGAGCAAGGAAATTTTCTTGGCCAGATAAATGGAGCCAGCCACAGAAAGATGGCCGTTGTCATGGTAGAGCGGAATTCCATCCCGGGAAGTACTGCAGTTATCCTTCGTGCACAGTTCATCATCAAGGCGGATGACATGCACGTCACCTGCGGCTTGCACGGCGTCCAGAAAGGCAATTACCGGTGCACGTTGGCGCTGATATACCGCAGTATCGATATTGCATCCGTCCACCATGCCGAATATTGGCAGTTTGCTTTTTTGCCGATCAAGACAGCGTCCGACATCAAAGCCACTCATGGGAGGTGGTGAGACAAAGACTACTTTTTTTCCCAGAGCATGGAGCGTATCAACGGTCTGTTTGAAGCCCGCTACAGCCTCGCTTACACTGGACGTGACCATACTATATCGTCCTGTCGTGCTGTCCAGCTTGAGCAGATGCTCTTTCGGCGAGACGTAGTAATCGAGCGGGCTGGAAAAAACCACGGTAGTGATGGAAGGGGTTTTCTTCACATAAGCCAATACGGCCTGATTGAATGCAAGGCAACTCTCTGCCCATTCACGGCTTCTACCGCCTTGCTCTCGTACCACCGCGAGCCCTTGAATTGGCCCACATACAGGCCGTGTGGCCTGAACAATTTTGGGCGAGGCAGGATTGTTGATCAAGCCGGAAACCAGATGCATGGCAAAAGAGTCGCCCCAGACAATGAGCTCAGGCGTCTCTGAGTTGCGGCATTCCTTGAGTGCTGAAAAAGCTCCCTCCATGGCGCAAGTCGGCGCGAAACCATAGTTGGCATGACGGATGGTTGGATTGGGATCACCGACTGCATTGGCAAAACCGGCGTTGAACAACACAATGCCAAATGAGGTGGCAACAGTACGCAGGAATATTTTCCGGGTACGTTGAATATCGAGATGACGTACCGGCTCTTCGACATAGCGATTCAATAGATAAGCCAGGACTAGAGACAAGACTACAAGGGCGAGACGTATGGACAGCGGCTGATCGTCACCCGTCTTGCCTATCCAGGCATTATTGAAGAATGCGAACAAAGGCCAATGCACCAGATACAGTGAATAGGAAATATCGCCGAGCTTGCTGAAATAGACGCTGATGCGATGCGTTTGCAGCAGCGGATGCTTGCGCAGCAGAATGACCAGCGTCGCTACACAAACTGCAAACGCTTCCGGTCCTGGATGGTAAGAGAACGGCGGCACGAATGGCAAAACGAGCAGTGCTGCCAAAGCGGGCCAGAATAGATATGTGAAGACGCGCTCATAGATGGGCCTGGCTAGCAGCAATGCGCCGACAGAGCCGATCAATAATTCCCAGGCTCGAGTGGGTAACAGATAAAAAGTAAAGCCCCGACCGGCAAGCGCAATACACATGACCAGGCTAATCAAGAGAATGGCAATTACGCTTGATAGCCAATAGCGGCGCGGCAGGAAAAAAAGAAATGCGGGCAGAATGAAGTAGTACTGTTCTTCAATCGCCAGTGACCAGACATGCAGAAGGGGTTTAAGCTCAGCAGCCCCCGAAAAGTAACTCGACTGCTTCCACAAAACGAAATTGCCGGTGAAGCTGACCGCACCGGCGACCTGAATTTGAAAATCTTTTAGTTCTGCACTGGTCAGAAACAGCGGCGCCAAAGCGGCAGTTGCCAGAAAGGTGATGTAGGCCGCCGGCAGCAGGCGTTTGGCTCGACGAAAGTAGAAGTCGGTAAAAGAGAAGGTGCTTTTTTCGATGCCATCCTTGATCAAGCGTGTGATCAAGAATCCGGAGATGACAAAGAAAATATCTACGCCTAGATACCCTCCGGGCAGCAGAGTGAGCTTGGCGTGGTAGAGCAGTACGATCAGCACCGCATAGCCACGTAAAGCCTGAATGTCGCAGCGG
>DATJIB010000310.1:0-9401 GCA_035493575.1 Rhodocyclaceae bacterium
GAAATGACCCGTTCGGTAAAGGGCGAAGTGGTCGCCTCCACCTTTGACGAACCGGCCACGCGTCACGTGCAGGTCGCGGAAATGGTGCTGGAAAAGGCCAAGCGCCTGGTCGAGCACAAGAAGGACGTGGTCATTCTGCTCGACTCGATCACACGCCTGGCTCGCGCCTATAACACAGTGCAACCGGCCTCCGGCAAGGTGCTGACCGGTGGTGTGGATGCCAACGCCTTGCAAAAACCAAAACGCTTCTTCGGTGCCGCTCGTAATATCGAAGAAGGCGGTTCGCTGACCATCATCGCTACTGCCCTGATCGACACCGGCAGCCGCATGGACGATGTGATCTACGAAGAATTCAAGGGCACCGGCAACATGGAAATCCATCTTGACCGCCGCATGGCCGAGAAACGCCAGTATCCCGCGATCAACGTCAATAAGTCCGGCACCCGCCGTGAAGAGTTGCTGCTGAAACCGGAAGTCCTGCAAAAGATGTGGGTGCTGCGTAAGCTCCTGTACAACATGGACGACTTGGAAGCGATGGAATTCCTGCTCGACAAGATCAAGGCCACCAAAAACAATGGCGAGTTCTTCGACGCCATGCGGGGTGGTCGTTAATCCTGCCAATTTGCTTGCAATAGTTGCCTGAAGGCCGCTATTGCAAGATATTGAATTTTGCGGGATAATCGCCGGCTTACCAGATCGGTCACAACCGCCGGTCGCTCGATACATACAAAGGACAAATCATGAAAGAAGGCATCCACCCAAATTACGTCGAAATCGACGTAACCTGCAGCTGCGGCAACGCGTTCAAGACCAAGTCGACCTCCGGCAAGGCCCTGACCATCGAAGTTTGCTCGTCCTGCCACCCGTTCTACACTGGCAAGCAGAAGATCGTGGATACCGCCGGCCGCGTTGAGCGCTTCCGTCAGAAATACGGCAAGAAGGAAGCCTAAGCTTCCTTGCATGTCCAAAGAAGGCAGCTTCGGCTGCCTTTTTTCATTGCAGCGCCGAATGCCACAAGTGGCATATTCTGGCTTGATCCCTCCACCGTAGCCCTATAGATGCAATCCTCACGCAACCAAGCTCATCCGGTTCCCGCTCCACTGCTGCTCATCCTGTGTGCGGTGTATCTGCTCACAGGGCTGCTTGATCACAATCTGTGGAAATACGAGGACGCCGTGCATGTCGGGGTGGCCTGGGATATGGCTCAGGGGGGCAGCTGGTTGCATCCGCATCTGGCCGGGGAGCCTTGGCACTTTCCGCCGCTTTACTACTGGCTGGCCGCCAGCATCGGACAATTACTGAGTCCCATCCTCGAGTTTCATAATGCCGCGCGGCTTGCCACTGCAGTTTTTGGCGCGCTCCTCCTGTTTGCACTGGGCCGCGCTTCGGCAATCAACCTCGCCTCGCAACGTCACCAGCCCTACAGCCAACCCGGACGCTTCGATGCCGCCGCACCACTGCTGATGCTGGGTGCTCCAGGCCTGCTTCTTCCCATTCATGAAGCGCAGCCCATGATTGCGGTGCTGGCTGGACAGGCATTGGTTTACTGGGGCCTGGCTCAGCTGCCGCAGACCATGCGTGGCGCGATTCCGCTGGCCCTGGGCATCAGCATCGCCACCTTGGCCGGTGGCCTGCATGCCCTGTTGCCATTAGCCCCCCTCTTGCTGCTGCCGCTCTTGAGCAGTGCCTGGCGCCAGTCCACCAGCTGGCGTGGCGGCCTGATTGGCATTGTCATCACGCTCACTGTCATCGGCGCCTATATCTGGCTACGTGAAGCTGGCCTGGCACCTTTGCGCCTGCAAACCAATAACGCGTTCAGCTCCATCCATTTCGAGCTGCTGTCATGGTTCACCTGGCCGATGTTGCCGATTGCCCTCTGGTCAATCTGGTTGCATAGACGCCAGCTGAATGCACCCCATGTGTTGCTGCCCTTGCTCGGCAGTATTGGTAGCGTTCTGCTATTCCTGATTTACGGTGAGCCCCGCATCCTACCCGCCTTGCCGATACTGCTGCCACTCACCCTGCTTGCTGCCAGCGGTGCTGGTCGTATGCGCCGCGGCGCGGCCAATGCCCTCGACTGGTTTGGCATGATGGCATTCACCATTGCTGGCGCGCTGGTGTGGCTGGGCGCCGTCGCGCTGGTATTCGATACGCCGCCTAAAGTTCATCGCAACTTCATGCGTTTAACGCCAGACTTCGTTGCTCATATGAGCTGGAGCTGGCTGCTTGCCCTGCTGATTTCCGCCTTGTGGATCGTCATTATTTTCCGCAGCCGTCGTTCGCCGTGGCGTGCCACCACGCATTGGGCCTGCGGTGTGATGCTGCTATGGGGCTTGTGCGCCACGCTGCTCATGCCGTGGATCGATTACGGCAAGAACTACACATCAGTGGCCAATAAAGTTGCCGCAGCGGTCGGACATCTCGATGACTCAAAGCAATGCATCGCTGGCCACAATGTAGGCGATGCACAGCGCGCCACCCTGCATTACTACGCCGACTTGAAACTGCAGCGTAGCACCACCACAAAGCGCTGTGGCTGGCTATTGGTACAAGGCAAGCCGCGTGTATTGCCAACGCCAGGCGAAGGCTGGAACAAGGTCTGGGAAGGCGCCCGCCCCGGCGACAAGGCCGAGCGCTACTACCTGTTCAAGCGCTGATAGCGCAATAAAAAAGCCGGTTGAACCAACCGGCTTTTTTGTTTCTGAACGCTTAAAGCTTCAGGAAGTGCTCACGGTAATACTTGAGCTCATCAATCGACTCATACACGTCCGCCAGCGCCTCATGCTTGCCGTGCTTGGTCAAGCCCTTGGCTAGTTCAGGCTTCCAGCGCTTGACCAGTTCCTTGAGCGTGGACACGTCTAGGTTGCGATAGTGGAAATACTCTTCCAGCTTGGGCATATGCCGAACCATGAAACGGCGATCCTGGCCGATTGAGTTGCCGCACATCGGCGAGATGCGCGCCGGCACATGCAGCTTGAGAAACTCTAGACACTGCGTGGCTACGTCGTCTTCGGTCAGCGTCGAAGCCTTGACCTTGTCGATCAGACCGGAGCGGCCATGTGTGCCCTTGTTCCAGTCATCCATGCCATCCAGCACTTCATTGCTCTGATGTACAACCCAGACCGGGCCTTCGGCAATGGTTTCGAGATTGGAGTTGGTAATGACAACTGCCAACTCGATAATCTTGTCTTTGTCCGGCTCCAGGCCAGTCATTTCCATGTCCAGCCAGATGAGGGCGTTTTGATCTTGTGCCATAGGGGTCTCGGTCTCTGCAAGCAAAGACCGGATTTTCTCACATCGCTGCGTCTGCGGTGGCCTTATACGCAGCCAGCCATTCGACAAAAGCCGGTGCCGCCATCGGGCGGCTGATCAAATACCCCTGCGCATAGTCGCATCCCAGCTCTTTGAGCATCACCAGGGTATCCGGATCATCAATCCCTTCGGCCACCACCGAGAGGCCCAGGTTATGGCCCAGATCAATGGTCGAGCGCACGATCATTTCATCGCCCTTGTTGCTGGTCATATTCATGATGAAGGCGCGATCAATTTTCAGCTCATTGACCGGCAGTTGCTTGACGTAAGCCAAGGATGAATAGCCGGTGCCGTAATCGTCAATCGACAAGGACAAACCCAGCGCATGCAGACGATGCAAAATCGCCAGCGCATTTTCCGGCTCATCCATGAAGCCGCTCTCAGTGATCTCCAGACAGACTTGGGCAGGCTCTATCCCCGCTGCTGTAATGCAAGCACTGACGTATTCCGGCAAGCCCGGATCAAGCAAATCCCGTGTCGATATATTCACAGACAAGGTCAGCGACAAACCATTTCGCTTCCACTCGCCCAATTGGCTAATTGCGCGCTCCAGCACCCAATGCGTAATGGCCTTGATATAGCCAGTCTGCTCGGCAAAGGGAATGAACTCAATCGGCGGGATAAAGCCGCGCTCCGGATGTATCCAGCGCACCAGGGCTTCTGCTTGACGAATCTCACCGCTGCGTAAATGTTGCTTAGGCTGGTAGTACAGGGTCAGTTGGTCGGACTCAACCGCACGTTGCAGTTCGCCGAGCAGCGACAAATGCTCCTGGCGGAACTGGTTATAGCTGGGGTCAAAAATCGCATGTCCACTGTTGGCGCGTTTGGCGACATACATGGCCACGTCAGCGCCGCGCATTAGCGTGTGACCATCATCCCCATGCTCTGGAAAACCGGTCACGCCCATGCTGACGTTGATATCCACGGGCTGCCCAGCCAATACAACCGGCTCGCGTAGCGCTTCCTGCACCTTGTTGAGTATGGGCAGGCAGTCGGCCACGGTGCTTTCCGGCAAAAGCAGCGCAAACTCGTCGCCCCCCAGGCGCGCCACCGTATCCGAACTGCGCAGCAAACCTTGCAAACGTTGCCCGACTTCACTCAGCAACACATCGCCAAGATTGTGGCCCAGCGTATCGTTCACAAACTTGAAGCGATCAATATCCATGACCACTACACACAAGGGTGTCTTGTTACGCCGCGCTAGTTTGATCGCTTGTTCCAGGCGGTCATTGAAGAGCTGCCGATTTGGCAGTCCGGTTAGTCCGTCTTCATAGGCGAGCTTGAGAATTTGCTGCTCGCGTTCGCCGATGGCTTGCTGCATATGCGTAAAACTTTCGGCCAACTCGCCAATTTCACCCTTCTGTCCGCCCTGCACCGGATAGGCATAATTGCCATCGCGAATGGCAGTTGCGGCATCGGCCAGCAGCTTTACCGGACGCACGATGCTGCGTGCAATCAGAATGCTGCCAAAGATGCACAAGAGCACGCTGCCTATGCCGAGCCAGACCAGCGTGCGTTTGAGTTTTTCGAAGGGTGCCATCGCCTCAGACAATGAGCGTTGCAGCACGGCATAGTCCTTGAAACCACCCTGCTCACCGATAGAAACAATCCGGCTTTCCCATTCGTCATTACCCAGCTCGATTTCACTCGGCAGACCAGGTTGAGCCGCCAGAATCTGCAGCAGTTCGGTGCGCTGCGGAGCGGACAGCGTCGACGCATAAAGTTGCCAGCCATGCTCGGCGGTCAGTCCGGCAAATGACACATGCAAGCTACTGAGCGCCTGCAAGTCTGCAGCGGTTTTGTCGTCGATGGCAAAACCCATGGTGACCCAGGCTATGGTGATCGGTGCGCGCACCGGCACCACTACCAATTGATACAGGCGTTTGTCCACGGTGCGTATCATGGAAGCCGAGCCATCCTGTTCAGCTTTACCAATCAAATCGGCAAAGGGATACAACAAGCCAGGTGGCAGCGTTGTCAGGGTGGATGCGATCAGTTGGTTATCGAGGTCCGACAGCATCACCACATCGGCCTTGATGCGATTGCCGTGATTGCGCAACACCGACTCTATGGTGCCGACATCGCGCGTGGCAATCGCCTCACGGAAACCGAAGTCGGCGGCCAATACCTTACCGCCCTGAATCAATTGACGACTGTTCTGATCCAGCACGCGCCCAAACACGCGCTCACCAATCAGTAGTTCTTTATCGAGCTGGGTTCTGGCAATTTTCAGATTGGCTGCATTGATAAATACCAGGGCCACGCCCAGCACCACCGCCAACAAGACCACAAAAAACAGCACGATCTGCGGCTGCAGCCCCTGCAATGAAGCACGCCAGCGAGATGGTAACAACTCTCTCATTGCCTAATGCGCACCCGCTGCATTCTGATTCAGCGGAAGCCGAAAACTTAAAGGTGCAGCCGCATCGGTCAGATTGATTTTCTGCACCGGAAACACGCCCTGCAAACGCGGATGCCAAGCGCGTACTTCGTATTCGCCATTCGGAACGTTCTCAATGCGTGCGGCACCCTTGCTGCTCTTGGCAAAATACGGCGTGTCGACAACCAGTACATAGGCGAGCATCCAGTCGTGAATATTGCAGCCCAATACAACCAGGCCAGGCTTGTCGAATACCACCGGGCTGGCGGGCACACCCGAATACAACTTCAAGTCGAACACCTTGGGTGCAGAGAATGAGTAGACGTGATGGCGAATATTGTCCTTGTTCGGGAAAGTCACCGCAGTCCCGGTTTGAATCACCGACACCAAGGGCACAAACTCTTTATTCACCTGATCGACAATGGCGCCCCGCGCCTTTGGCAGCGTGCCCTTTAATGGCGTGGCAAAAATTACTGCATCGTCCAAAAGGGCACCATTCATGTCAGTCAATTGAGCACTCAGATTTGCAGCGCTTGCTGCACAACTGAGCAGACCCAAAGTCAATCCTGCAAGGTATTGCCAGTCAGGGCACTTGGCCATGATATTTACTCCGCGGTTTTGGCGACAGGCTTGGTCGGGGCTTCGACAATATCGCGCTTCATTGGCGCCAACAAACGCAGCAATTCATTTTTCTCGCGCTCTCCGACGCCTTCGCTATCAAGGATGCTGCGCAGGTGTTCAACCATGCCGTAAAACTCGGCCTCGCTCAGCCCCATTCCGGCATGGGAGACCTTCATGTTCTCGCCCGTGTATGGTTTGGGGCCACCGCTCAATGCAATCAACTGCTCGGTCAATAAGGCCTTAAGGCGCTTGATGTTTACCTTTTGCTGGAAGGTGCGTGAGGTCTTGGGATCTTGAGCCGACTCGTCGATGAGTCGATCCGCTATGCGCTCCAGTTTGGCTTCGCCGCCGATCCGGGCGTACAAGGTATCGTCTGCTATCGATTCCGCCGCACCTGCAGGCTGAATTAAAACCAACGCCTGCAGCAACGCAACAACCAGGAAAGCTGTAGTCTTTTTCAAGGTCTGCATGTCCTCATGTAGTAAGCCGCGTCACATATCCAAAACGCATGATATGCCGGTTAGTCGTATCATACCGTTGGCCCCTGCGAATCCACGTAGCGGCCTGCAAAAAACCGAGTTTAAGAGACACAAAATGCGAACTCAAAACGCAGCTCATTTCACTCTTCGCACTCTTGCCCCACTACTGTTGTGCGGGGCCGCTGGATTCACATTGCCCGCGCAAGCGGAACCGGGCGGCCGCCTTTTGGCGACCGGTGGCGTCACGCAAATTGAAGGCAGTGCTGGTGGCGGCCTGGTGCCGTGGGCCCTGATCGGTGGCTATGGCACCCGAGATCAGATTAGTGGCAGCGTATTTCATACGGATGTACGCACCCAAGGATTCAAGCTGGCATCAACCGGTGTGGCTGTAGGCATTTATGACCGCGCCGAAGTATCGTTTGCTCGCCAGCGCTTTGGTCTGGGCGACACCGTCAATGACACCAGCATTGAACAGGATATTGTTGGCCTCAAACTGAAAGTCTATGGCGATGCCGTCTATGATCAAGACACCCCCTGGCCGCAAATCGCGGTTGGCATGCAATATAAGCAAAACCGCGACTACGATTTCGTGCCGAAATTGCTAGGCGCCAAACATGACAGTGGAACTGATTTCTACGTCAGCGCCACCAAGGTGTACCTGGCCGGTCCATTTGGGCGGAACTGGCTGTTGAATGGTACTCTGCGTGCCAGCAAGGCCAATCAGTTCGGACTACTTGGTTTTGGTGGCGACCTGAACGATAGCTACACCGTTCGCCCTGAGGCTTCAGTCGGTTTATTTCTGACCGACAATTGGGTGGTCGGGGCGGAATATCGGCGCAAACCCAATAACCTGTCCTCCTTCCGGGAAGAGTCGGCCAAGGATATCTGGCTGGCCTGGATACCGAACAAATGGCTGTCATTGACCGCCGCATATGTTGACCTTGGCAATCTTGCCAACAAGCCAAATCAAACCGGCACTTACTTTTCGCTGCAAGTGAATTACTAATATGTCTGCACATAGCTTTGCTCTGCTCTTTCTGGCTTTTCTGGTTCTCAACACCGGCTTGCGTTTGTGGCTGGCACTGCGCCAGATCGCACATATCCAGGCCAACCGTAACGCAGTGCCGGCCGAGTTCACGGAAAAAATCACGCTGGAAGAACACCACAAGGCAGCGGACTACAGCATCGCCAAAACCCGCCTCGGCATCAATACACTGATCGCCGAAACCGCTTTGCTATTGGGGCTAACTTTGGGTGGAGGACTGCAAGCCCTTTATGGATTGTGGGCGCATGTCGTACCCAATGGTACTTACACGCATAGCCTGCTGCTGTTCGCTAGCCTGGGCGTGGTCAGCTTTATCGTCGACTTGCCTTTTTCGCTGTATCGCACCTTCCGCCTCGAAGCGCATTTCGGCTTCAACAAGCTGACTCCACGTCTGTGGCTGATCGATTTGCTCAAGTCAGTTACGCTCGGTGTTGCGATTGGCGCTCCCATCCTCCTCGCAGTTCTGTGGCTGATGGGTGAAATGGGCAAGAACTGGTGGCTCTATGTGTGGCTGTTCTGGATGGGATTCAATCTGCTGGTGCTATTGCTCTACCCAACCGTTATCGCTCCACTCTTCAACAAGTTTTCGCCACTTGCCGACGACACCTTGAAGACGCGCATCGAGGCACTGCTGCAGCGCTGCGGTTTTACTTCTTCAGGCCTGTTTGTCATGGATGGTTCCAAGCGCTCTTCGCATGGCAACGCCTATTTCACCGGCTTTGGTGCGGCCAAGCGCATCGTGTTTTTCGACACCTTGCTGGCGCGCCTTGATCCGCCTGAAATCGAAGCCGTGCTCGCGCATGAGCTGGGTCACTATAAGCATGGCCATGTCAAAAAACGCATCGCCATGATGGCCGTCCTGAGCCTGGCATTCCTATGGTTGCTGGGTCAATTGATCAACTCAACATGGTTCTATGAAGGCCTCGGCGTAGCGTATCAAGGCACAGCCGTGGCACTGATTCTGTTCTCGCTGGTGTTACCGATTTTCACCTTTCCGCTTTCCCCGCTGAGTTCAGCACTGTCACGCAAACACGAGTATGAGGCTGATGCTTATGCGGCCAGCCAGACCAAGGCTAGTGATCTGGTCACAGCGCTGGTCAAACTCTATCGCGACAATGCCGCCACGCTGACACCAGACCCGTTGCATTCTCTGTTCTACGATTCGCACCCGTCAGCCTCGGCTCGTATCGCGCATTTACAAGGAGCCCACGCATGACCACCGCACCTCTTACCCAGCGCCGCTGCATTCCCTGCGAAGGTGGCATACCTCCGCTCAGTGCGGAAGCCGCGCAAGCGCTACTAAAGGAAATCAATGGCTGGCAAATCGAGAACGGGCAATTGATCAAGACCTTCAAATTCAAGAATTACTACGAGACCATTTCGTTTGTGAATGCCAGCGCCTGGATCTCGAACAACGAAGATCATCACCCTGATCTGGCAGTCGGCTACAACGCCTGTACCGTCAGCTACATCACCCATGCCATCAAAGGGCTGTCCGACAACGACTTTATCTGCGCGGCAAAAATCGACGCACTGTTCCGGCTTTGAGTAAGCCTACCGCCGG
>DATJIB010000311.1:0-14215 GCA_035493575.1 Rhodocyclaceae bacterium
TGGCTGAGCCACGCCAATGGCGTAAGAGATTTGCACCAGGCACTTGCTGGCCAGACCGGCAGCCACGATGTTCTTTGCGACATAACGGGCAGCGTAAGCAGCGGAACGGTCAACCTTGGAAGGATCCTTGCCGGAGAAAGCACCACCACCGTGTGGAGCTGCACCACCGTAAGTATCCACAATGATCTTGCGGCCAGTCAGACCGCAATCGCCTTGCGGGCCGCCGATAACGAAACGGCCGGTTGGGTTGACCAGATACTTGATCTCGCCCTTGATCAGTTCCTTAGGCAAGACTGGCTTGATGATGTCTTCAATCACGGCTTCGCGAATCGATTCCAGCGAAATATCAGGTGAATGCTGCGTCGACAACACTACGGTGTCGATCGAATCAGGCTTGCCATCCACATAGCGCAGGGTGACTTGCGACTTGGCGTCAGGACGCAGCCATGGCAGGCGACCATCCTTGCGCAACGCAGCCTGGCGTTCGACCAGACGGTGTGACAGATAGATAGGCAAAGGCATCAGGGTCGATGTTTCGTCACAGGCATAACCAAACATCAGGCCTTGGTCACCAGCGCCCTGGTTCAGGTAGTCATCGCTGGCGCGATCGACGCCCTGGGCGATATCCGGCGATTGCTTGTCATAGGCAACCAGCACGGCGCAACCCTTGTAGTCGATGCCGTATTCGGTGTTGTCGTAGCCAATGCGCTTGATGGTGTCGCGAGCGATCTGGATGTAATCGACATTGGCAGTGGTGGTGATTTCACCGGCCAGTACGACTAGGCCGGTATTGCACAGCGTTTCAGCCGCAACGCGCGAATACTTGTCCTGAGCCAGGATGGCGTCAAGGATAGCGTCGGAAATCTGGTCGGAAACCTTGTCCGGATGGCCTTCAGAGACCGATTCGGAGGTAAAGAAATAGTTATTGCTCATTGAATGCTCCTGTAGATGTCCCGTTATCGATTTAGCTACTTATCGTTGGCTGGCGTTACCAGCTCCGGGAACCAAGAGCAGGCGCGCTTTAGCAGAAATTTCGTCGCCCACTTGTGGTTAGCAACACCGCCCTGCAAGTTGTCCTCATTAACTCGGCGGAAATACAGGCGATAATATAGCGCTTTGCCCTGCTCCCATCAACCCTGTCACCAACAATGTTGTTTCTCTTTCGCGTCTTACGGCTGCTGCCGCTTTCATTTCTGCATAACCTCGGTGCCCTGCTCGGCTGGCTGGCCTGGCTGCTGTCGCCTACCTATCGCCGCCATATCCGCACCAATCTGAGCCTGGCCGGCTGGCCTGGCTTGATGGCAGATGCAGTCGCCGCGGCGGGGCAAATGGTGCTGGAGCTGCCCAAAATCTGGCTGCGCCCTCAGGACGAGGTCATGGAGCAGATCGTGAAAGTTAGTGGTCACGAGCACGTCGAGGCTGCCTGGGCAGCAGGTAAAGGCATTCTGTATCTGACCCCACATTTGGGCTGTTTTGAAATCACGGCGCAATACCTGGCCTCGCATCGGCCAATTACCGTGCTCTATCGCGCGCCTAAACAGAAATGGCTGCAACCACTGTTCAAGGCCGGCCGCGCCGCCAATCTCAAGATCGCCCCGGCCGATATGTCCGGCGTACGCGCCTTGATCAAGGCCCTAAGATCGGGTGAAGCCATCGGCATGCTGCCTGACCAGGTTCCAGGCAATGGTGAAGGGGTTTGGGCCCCCTTCTTCGGTCGCCCGGCTTACAGCATGACGCTGGCGGCACGCCTGGCCGATACCGGCGCGACCGTGTTGCTGACCTATGCTGAGCGCCTGCCTTATGGCGCTGGCTACCATATACATTTCCTGCCCCTCAGTGCGCCACTACAAGGCGATGCTGAAGAAAAAGTCGCGCAGCTCAATCACGAAATCGAACGACTGATACGCGAATGCCCCGGCCAATATCTCTGGGGCTACAACCGCTACAAGACCCCGGCTGGCGCACCGCCAGCACCGGCTATCAACATGGAACACAAGCAACAATGACTCGCTTCGCTCTTTTCATCATGTGGCTATTGCATTGGCTGCCTTTGTCGCTGCTGGCACCGCTTGGCCGTATTCTAGGGTTGGCCCTGTACTGGCTGATTCCAAAGCGGCGGCATATCGTGCGTACCAATTTGCGTCTGTGCTTTCCTGAGCTGAGTGAAGCGGAACGAGAAAAACTCGCGCGTGAGCATCTGGCTTTGCTGGGACGCAGCCTTCTTGAACGCAGCCTGTCGTGGTGGGCCAGTGAAGCGCGCCTCAAGCGCTTGATCAAACAGGAAGGACTCGAGCACCTCGTGCAGGACGGCAAGCGTGCCACCGACGCGCCGGTGATTTTGTTGGTGCCACATTTTCTTGGCCTGGACATCAGCGGCACACGCATCTCCATGGACATCGATGTGGTCAGCATCTATTCCAAGCAAAAGAACGAAGCCATTGATCGCCTGCTGCTGCATGGCCGTACGCGTTTTGGCAATCAGCAACTGCTGTCGCGCCAGGATGGCATTCGCGCCACCGTTAAAGCCCTGCGCGAAGGTCGCCCGCTCTACTATTTACCGGACATGGATTATGGTCCGCGCGATGCGGTGTTCGTGCCGTTTTTTGGAGTACCGGCGGCCACGATTACCGGCCTGTCGCGTATGGCCAAGCTGACCGGCGCCAAGGTACATAGCTGCATCGCCGAAATCCTGCCGGGTGGTCAGGGCTATATCAGCCGCATCAGCCCGGCCTGGGAAAACTTCCCTACCGATGACGTTGAAGCCGATACGCGCCGCATGAATGCCTTCATCGAAGCCGAGGCCAAGCGCATCCCAGCGCAGTACTACTGGGTACATAAGCGCTTCAAGACCCGCCCGGAAGGCGAGTCCGGCTTTTATTAAGGCCTAATAGCACGCTCAAGCGCCCCTCAATCGGGCTTTTGACCCCCCTTGTAGCAGAGTAGGATGAATAAATAGCAGGCGTTTTTCTTTCTGGTTAAAAGCATTTAAATAAAGCATGAAATTGAAATTCTCCAAGATGCATGGCCTCGGCAACGACTTTGTCGTACTGGATGCCATCTCGCAACCCCAAGCTGCAGCGCTGACTGAAGCGGTCGCCAAGTATCTGGCTGACCGTCATTTCGGCGTCGGCTGCGATCAGATTCTGATTGTTGAACGCGCCACTCAAGCCGGCGTAGATTTCCGTTATCGCATCTTCAATGCCGATGGCGGCGAAGTCGAGCAGTGCGGCAATGGCGCGCGCTGCTTTGTACGTTTTGTGCACGATCAAGGTTTGACTGAGAAGCGCGAAATTCGCGTGGAAACGCGCAGCGGAATTATTACGCTCAAACTCGAAGACAACGACGAAGTCACCGTCGATATGGGCGTGCCCCGTTTCACACCGGCTGAAATTCCTTTTGTCAGCGATAGCGATGCCATCGTCCAGCCTCTGGATGTGAATGGCAAGAGCACCGACATCAGTGTCGTCTCCATGGGCAACCCGCATGCCGTGCAGGTGGTTGCGAATGTCGAAGCGGCGCCAGTCGAAACCGATGGCCCGGCGATTGAATGCCATGTGCGTTTTCCACGCCGCGTCAATGCCGGCTTTATGGAAGTGGAAGACCGCCACAACATCCGCCTGCGTGTGTATGAACGCGGCTCCGGCGAAACCCTGGCCTGCGGTACCGGCGCTTGCGCCGCCGTGGTAGCCGGCATTCGGCGTGGCTTGCTTGATACTCCGGTCCGTGTCACTACGCATGGTGGTGAACTCTCGATTGCCTGGGCAGGCGAAGGCCAGTCCGTGATGATGACCGGCCCCGCTGTCACCGTATTCAGCGGCGAGATCAACACTCCCGAAGCAACGATTCCTTAAGCGAACCTCTTTTAAATTAAAAGTCCAGACTATGAACCCACCATTCGACGCCAACGAAGTCGCTCGCTACCTGCAAAGCCATCCGGAGTTTTTCGAGCAATACGCTGATCTGCTCGCGCATGTGCATATCCCGAGTCCGCATGGCGGCAAGGCGATTTCGATTACCGAGCGCCAGATCGGCATCCTGCGCGACAAGGCACGCCAGCTTGAAGGCAAGATGTCCGAGCTGATTGGCTTCGGTGAAGAAAACGATGTCATCTCGGAAAAAGTGCACCGCCTCGGTGTGGCCCTGCTCGGTGCCAAAGACTTGGCCAGCGCCGTGTCGGTGATTTACGACCACATCGGCAATCAGTTTTCCGTGCCGCATGTCCTGGTGCGCTTGTGGGGTGTGGGTAACGGCGGTGCGCCGGAATTTGCGCCAGTCGCCGATGTGCTCAAGGCGCAAGTCGGTGGCATGACGCATCCGTATTGCGGCCCGATTGCCGGCCAGGAAGTCGAAGGCTGGTTTGACGAACATGTGCGCTCTGTTGCTCAAGTTCCACTGCGCGAACCTAGCCTCAGCGGCACCACCCATGAAGGCGCCTGCTTTGGTGTGCTGCTGTTTGCTTCTGAAGATGTACGCCGCTTCTATCCGGATATGGGCACGCTGTATCTGGACCGGATTGGCGATCTCGCTGCCGCAGCACTGCTGCGCGTGGTCGAGTAAAGCATGCGGCGAGAAAGCCATCGATGAGCACAACGAGCATCGACAGCTTTCTCGCTGAGCTTGAACATCAGCGCCTCGCCAGCCCGCATACGCTGACCGCGTATCGGCGTGATCTGGCCCATCTTTCGGCACTGACCCCCACGCCCGAAAGCATCGTTGCAGCGCAGTTAAAGCGCCTGCTCATGAAGCTGCATGGCGAAGGCCTGGCGCCACGCTCCATCGCTCGAACCCTCTCGGCCTGGCGAGCCTACTACCGCTGGCTGGCCAAGCGCTCAGCGATCACACGCAACCCCTGCGACGGTCTGCGCGCGCCCAAGCAACCACGCAATCTGCCCAAGGCACTCGGCGCAGACCAAACCAATGCCCTGCTCGATGGCGAACCAGAAGATGCGCTCGAAAACCGCGACCGCGCCATGGCCGAGTTGCTCTACTCATCGGGCCTGCGTTTATCCGAATTAGCCAGCCTGAATATCGACGGCAATCTCGACCTCACGGAAAACGAAGTCACCGTACTCGGCAAGCGCGGCAAGACCCGCATCGTGCCGATCGGCGGCAAGGCCAAGGAGGCCTTGCTGGATTGGATGCAAGAGCGGGCCGCCATCGCCAAATCAGGCGAGATGGCGCTCTTCATCAATCGCATGGGCACACGCCTCTCCAGCAGCAGCATTGCGCGCCGCTTGTCGCGCTGGGCGCAGAAGCAAGGCCTCGGTGTACATGTGCATCCTCACATGCTGCGCCACTCCTTCGCTTCACATCTGCTGCAATCCTCGGGCGACCTGCGCGCCGTGCAGGAACTGCTCGGTCACAGCAATATCAGCACCACGCAGATTTACACGCACCTGGATTTTCAACATCTCGCCAAGGTCTACGACCAGGCCCATCCCCGCGCCAGGAAGAAATAGGCAAAACCATCCGCCACCACCTATGCTGAACGTATAAGCCGTTCGCAGAGGAATTGTGCATGCCTGCAATCAAGCTTGATGAAGCCAGCGTTGTGGCTATCGGACAAGCGCTATTGAGTGCCGCGCGGCAGACGCAACCCCGCCTCTATCGTGGTGTCAGTGGCTATCTGCTGACGCGTAGCCTCAACGATGCAGCCGTGCGCGCAGCCTTATTCCGCTATATCGATGTGTTGCCACAACTGCACGGCAGCAAGCATACGGCTCAACATCTGAAAGCCTACCTGGATGAGGCCGACAGCGATGGTCTGCTGTCCAGCTTGCTCAGACTGACTGCACGTCCATCGTTGGCCTGGCTGGGCACCCTGCAGATCAAACGCATGGCGCGCAATTTTCTGGCCGAAGAAAATGCGGTATCCCTCGCTGCCATCCTCGCACAACTGCAAACCTTGCCTGCGAGCGTTACGCTCGATGCAGTCGGCGAGGCCGTACTCACCGACGCCGAAGCCGATGCCTACCGCGATCGTGTGCTATGGCAGTTGGCACAGGACTGGCAAGGACAAGCGCCGCATCTTTCGATCAAGCTGACAGCACTGACGCCGCGCTTTGACCCGCTTGATCCCACAGGTACGCGCAGACGCGTGTTCGCACGCCTGGCACCCATTCTTGAAGCCGCTGCAAATGCGCAGGCAACGGTCACTGTTGATATGGAACAGCACGAACTGAAAGAGCTGATCCTCAATTTATTCCTTGATGCAGCCAGCACCTTTAATGACTCGCGCTGGTTACCCGCGATTGCCCTGCAAGCCTATCTACCCGAGACCAGCGCCGACATTCAGCGTGTCATTGCTAGCAGTCAAAAGCTCGGGCGCAAACTCGGCGTACGTCTGGTCAAGGGCGCATATTGGGATCAGGAGCGAGCCTGGGCCGCTGAGCGCGGCTGGCCCATGCCCTGCTTCACCGACAAGCCCGCGACCGACGCGCACTACGAGCAGCTCACAGCACTGCTTTTGGCGAATACCGATTGCATCATGCCAGCTATTGCGGGCCACAATCCGCGCAGTCTTGCTGTAGCCATTGCACATGCCCAGGCACAGGGCTTGAACAATCAGCAATGGGAAATCCAGATGCTCTACGGCATGGCCGAACCCTTGCGTGACGCCATTGCACAAGCCGGTCTGCCACTCCGCATCTATGTACCCACTGGCGAGCTGCTCGCCGGGATTGCCTATCTGATTCGCCGCCTGCTCGAAAATACTGCATCGACTTCTGTGTTGCGCCAAACCTATCTGGACAGCAATAGCGATGCCGCGCTACTGGCGGCTCCGCAATCGAGTGAATCAGTCACCGTGCAAACCTTTCCGGCCACGCTGCCGCTAAGTGACTTTTCACAAGCAACGGTTCGTGGTGACTTTGCAGCCAGCCTGGCTGAGCTCACGCACGCCTTACCGCTACAGACACTGAACGAGAGTGAGGATCTTTATATCAGCCGCAGTCCTCAGCAGCCGGAGCGGGTTATCGGTGCGCACCGCATTACGCCTTTGCATGAGCTCAACACCATCATTGCAGAGGCGCAGGCGGCGCAAAAAGTTTGGGTGCGCCAGCCGCTGCAAACCCGCCTCGCCATCTTGCTGAAACTTGCGGATGTGATCGAGCAGGAGCGTCATCGCTATGCTGCCTTGCAGGTTCTTGAAGCCGGCAAGCCCTGGCGTGAAGCGGATGCGGATGTCGCCGAAGCCATCGATTTCCTGCGTTACTACGTTGCTCAGATGCAAAGTCTGGCCGGCGCGCACCGCACAGTCGATTTTCCCGGTGAGCAGAACTGTTTCTCCTATCGGCCGCGTGGCATTGCTGTGGTCATTGCACCCTGGAACTTTCCGCTCGCCATCCTCACCGGCATGACCACCGCGGCACTTGTAACGGGCAATGCCGCCATCATGAAACCTGCTTTGCCCGGTCTGCAAAGTGCCCGTGCGCTGCGCACGGCCATGGATAGTGTCGGCATCCCTGCGGCGCTATGCCCCTTGCTAGTCGGTGGGCCCGAGCTGGGCCATCTGCTGGTAGCGCATCCATACGTCAATGTCATTGCATTCACCGGCTCACGCAGCGTCGGCCTGGAGATTCTGCGCAATGCCCACACCCCTCAGCCGGGGCAGCGACATGTGAAGCAGGTCGTGTGCGAGATGGGTGGCAAGAACGCCATCATCGTGGATGAGGATGCCGATCTGGATGAAGCCGTCAGCGGCATCATTGCTTCGGCTTTCGGTTACAGCGGGCAAAAATGCTCTGCCTGCTCGCGCGTGATTGCCGTCGGCGCGGTGGCCGAACAATTATTGCCGCGCCTGATTGCTGCGGCAGCAACTCTGCAATGGGGCGACCCATCCGACCCGGCGAATGATCACGGTCCATTGATCAGCGCCAGCGCTCAACAAAAAGCCCTCGACTACATCGCCATCGGCGGGCAAGAAGCAAATATGGTGTGGCAAGGTCATGTACCGCTGTATGAAAAAAGCGGCTGGTTTTGTCCGCCAACGATTTTTGCAGACGTAAAACCGGAACACCGCATCGCACGTGAAGAGATCTTCGCGCCTATCCTTGCATTATTAAGCACGCCAAACTTTGCGACAGCCCTGCAAATCGCCAACGATTGTGACTACGCCCTGACCGGCGGTGTGTATTCGCGCTTGCCAGAGCATCTGGCTACGGCGGCCGAGCAATTTCAGGTAGGCAATCTATATTTAAATCGACGCACCACCGGAGCTCGGGTAGGGGTACAGCCGTTTGGCGGCATCGCCTTGTCCGGTACCGGCGTACAAGCAGGCGGACCGGATTACCTGAAACAATTTATGTGGATGCAAACCGTGAGTAGCAATGTCCTGCGCCGTGGCTTTGTGCCAGATAGTCGTTAGCAGCGGACAAGGAGAGGGCCATGAAAAGCAACACACTCCATTTACTTCCCGTTGCTTATGGTGCCGGCGCCAATCGCAAAGGCTGCGAGCACGCATCAGATGCACTACTGGCCTTGGGTTTGCGGGCAGCCTGCCAACGCAATGGCCATCACAGCGAACTTGCGCCCACTTTGCACACGCCGCCAGGAGAACGTTGGGCCGCACTGGCTACCTTGTTACAACAACAGACTGCGCAAGTCACCCAGAGTATCGAGGATGGCATGCTGCCTGTCGTTATTGGTGGTGACCACACCATTGCCGCAGCGACCTGGCGCGGTGTCGGCAGTGCGCTCAACGTTGCGCCGGGTTTGATCTGGATTGATGCACATCTGGATGGACATACGCCCCTGACTTCGCACTCCGGCAATCCGCACGGCATGTCGCTGGCAGCACTACTTGGGCATGGTGCCAATGAAATGACCCAGCTAGCCGGGCCCGCGCTTGACCCGACCCGGGTTGTTGTCATCGGCTTGCGTAGCTGGGAACAAGAAGAGCACGATCTATTCAGACTTCTGGGCGTGCATATGTACGACATGCAGACCATCGCGAAACATGGCCTGCATACAGTTTTGCGTTATGCCATAGAGATTGCACGCGGCCCCAGCGGTGAAGCAGGTCACTTTGGTGTCTCCCTGGATCTGGATGTCATCGATCCCATTGAAGCACCAGCCGTTGGCACACCTGCCGCACAAGGGCTACACAGCAATGTCCTGATTACTGCCCTGCGTGGCATCGCCTATGAGCCTGGCTTCTGTGCGCTGGAGCTAGTTGAATACAATCCCTTGCTGGATGTTGAGAAACATAGTGCACACATAGCCATCGATCTGGTTAGCGCCATGTTCGACCAAAATGCCACGGCTTGCATCTACGTAGAAAACACTCATGGCGCGCACAACTATGCGCCCCTGCCGGTAGTACTGACTCAAGGTAAGGGCAGCATCCTTTGGGATGTAGAAGGCAAGCGCTACCTCGACTTCATGAGCGCGTATTCATCGGTCAATTTTGGTCACGCGCATCCGCGCCTGCTGGCCGCACTCAGTGCTCAGGCCGGTCGTCTGGCGGTCACGTCACGGGCCTTCCATAACGACAGATTGCCATTACTGCTGGAGCGCCTGACTTCACTGACCGGCATGGACAAGGCACTGCCTCTTAATACCGGGCTCGAAGCCGTCGAGACCGCGCTTAAAGCGGCACGCAAATGGGGTGAGAAAGTCAAAAAGATATCGGCTGGCAAAACAGAAATCATTGCCTGTGAAGGAAACTTCCATGGCCGCTCAATCGCCATTGTCGGTCTCTCCACCGAGCCACAATATCGTGACGGTTTCGGTCCCTTCCCGGCGGGCACGCTGACCATACCCTATGGTGACGCCGAGGCATTGGAGGCCGCCATCAATCGGCATACCGCAGCCTTTATTGTCGAAGCCATTCAATGCGAAGGCGGCATTCGCATACCGCCAGCGGGCTACCTGGCGGTATGCGCCGAAATCTGCAAACGCCACAATGTGCTTTTGATTGTTGATGAAGTCCAAACCGGATTAGGCCGCACCGGCAAACTGCTCGCCTGTCAGCATGAGGGAGTGAAGCCTGATGGCCTGTGCCTGGGCAAAGCGCTGGGAGGTGGCTTGTTGCCAGTCTCTGCCTTCCTCGCCCGCCGTGATGTCATGGATGTATTCACACCCGGCGATCACGGCTCCACCTTTGGCGGCAATGCTCTTTCGGCAGCAGTCGCGCTGGAAGCTTTAGCGATTCTTGAAGATGAACATCTGGTCGAGCGCGCCGAGCAACTCGGTAAATACATGATCGAGCGCATCAAGGCTTTGCACCTGCCTGCAGTGCTCGAAGTTCGCGGCAAAGGCATGTTGATTGGCATAGAAGTCGATCCAGCCATCCTCGATGCACGGGCGGTTTGTGAAGCGCTGATGCAGCGTGGCTTGCTCACCAAAGAGACGCATCACACGGTGATCCGTCTCGCCCCACCCTTAACAATCGCTGATGCCGAACTGGAGCTAGGCATCAAATTAATCGCTGAAGTAATCACTCATCTGGGGCAGGTAGCGCGCGCGGCCTGAGCGGTGATGACTGATATTGTGGCGCGTCTGCGAAGGCAGCTCGCCAAACATGGCGTGATATTGCTGCGCAAATTTGCCGAGGTGATTGAAGCCCCAGGTATACGCCACTTCGGAAACCGTCCCCGCGCTCTCGCCCTGCTTGAGCGCACGGCGGGCCGCATTCAAACGCAGCGCGCGCATATAGGCCAAGGGGGCCAGTCCGGTTGCCTCTTCAAAATAGTTTTGCAAGGCACGGCGGCTCAGATGGAAGCGCTCGCACAAGTCATCAACTGAAAAATGTGTGCCTGGCTGCTCTAGGATATCGTTGCGTAAACGATCCAGTGCCGGATGACGGTAGGCCTGTCTGTAATCTCGGCGTGAAGCATGTGCATGGGCATCATCGGATGCGCTCAGCAGCCGCACCAGGCTGGCAAAAATTCGTCCCTGCAGATTCACGCCGTCGGCCGCAGTGGCGTAAGGCAAGCAGCTATCAGCATCAGTCAGAATGGCGCTTAGCTTGCTACATACATCGGCCTTCAAGGCCAAAGGCAAGGTCATCACATCGCGGACTGCCAGGAGATCATCCAGGGATCTCTGGTGCGTGCTTTCCAGATAAGTACCGAAGGCTTCGCGCTCGACCACAATGCCGAATAAATTAAAGTTCGGTGCCGTGCGCAACTCAAACTCGGCCCCACCTTCGCGCACGCATACGGCATTGGGTGGCAACTCGCGCCCACCCCATGACATCAAACCCTGGCCCGGCGCCGGAATGCCAAACCAGATTGAGTCGTCCCAGGCAGCGCAGGATTGGCGCAAAGTCTGGTTGGCGGTTTCAACAAAAATTTGCGATTGCGGTAGCCACAGTTCCGTGACCGAGCCTTCGAAGTTACCCGGCGTCAGTTGATCATAGAGCTGATCCCACTGACTCAGATTGGCCGCATGCTCATCCGCATCTTGCGCTTGCACGACCCGTAACAAGGGCAGATCGGACGGATGAGATGTGGCAACAGGTCTGCTTGGCATGAGCATGCTCCAGCATGGGTACGCCTCTCCTAAAGCAACTCATGTACCACTTTCATTCAGTGCAACTTACCCTTGCACTGCAAGCCTCTGCATCGAAACACCACTTCATTCCGAACCTTACAGATTGGCCACAACAGGGCATAACGCTGTTTTCGGCACTTGCTTGGTGCAAGCACAGCAAATGTGCTGAAAAGGGATAGTCAGGCCAGGGAACTGGAGCGCAAGATGATTTCATCGCGGCAAGCAGGCTTATGTGATGCCGCTCACTTTTGAAATTGAGTTTGAGAGGATTCATCATGAGTTCAAGTACGCAAGAACACAGCCTGGTCAAAAGCCTGGGTACCTGGCAGCTCTGGGGTATTGCCGTCGGCCTGGTGATTTCCGGCGAATATTTTGGCTGGAGCTTTGGCTGGGCTTCAGCCGGGACACTGGGCTTTCTCATCACGGCCATTGCCGTCGCCATCATGTATGGCACTTTCATTTTTAGCTTCACGGAGCTGACCACCAGCATCCCGCATGCGGGTGGACCTTTCGCTTATAGCTATCACGCCTTCGGTCCGACCGGCGGTTTCCTGGCGGGATTGGCGACGCTGATTGAGTTCATCTTTGCACCGCCGGCAATTGCCCTGGCAATCGGCGCTTATCTGAATGTGCAATTTCCCTCGCTCGACCCCAAGACGGCGGCGATCGGCGCCTACATTGTCTTTATGGCTTTGAATATTGCCGGCGTGCAAATCGCCGCCAGCTTTGAGCTCTTCGTTACCGTGCTGGCCATCTTTGAGTTGCTCGTATTCATGGGCGTAGTCGCGCCAGGCTTCTCGTTTGCCAACTTCACCAAGGGCGGCTGGGCTGGTGAAGACAGCTTCTCGATTGCATCGGTCGCCGGCATGTTCGCAGCGATTCCATTTGCGATCTGGTTTTTCCTCGCCATCGAAGGCGTGGCCATGGCCGCAGAAGAAGCCAAGGACCCGAAGCGTTCGATTCCGATTGCCTACACCACCGGCATCATGACCTTGGTAGTGCTGGCACTGGGCGTCATGATTTTTGCCGGCGGCGCAGGTGACTGGAAGGCGCTCGCCAACATCAACGACCCACTGCCGCAAGCCATGAAGATGATCGTTGGTGAAAGCAGCGGCTGGTTGCATATGCTGGTGTGGCTGGGCCTGTTCGGTCTGGTGGCTTCTTTCCACGGCATCATCCTCGGTTATTCACGCCAGATTTATGCGCAAGCCCGCGCCGGTTATCTGCCCGGCTGGTTTGGCGCCGTGCATCCGAAGTTCAAGACACCGCATCGCGCCATCATCGCCGGCGGCGTGATCGGCATTGCGGCAATTTTCAGCGACGAGTTGTTGCAGTTCGGCGGCCAAACCTTGACCGCCAACATTGTCACCATGTCGGTATTCGGCGCACTGCTGATGTACATCCTGAGCATGGCGGCGCTGTTCAAGTTGCGCAGAACCGAACCACAGATGCAACGCCCGTTCAAGGCACCCTTCTATCCAATCTTCCCGGCTATTGCTCTGGGTGGTGCGACGATTGCGCTGCTTACGGTGATCTGGTTCAACCTGATGCTGGCGGGCCTCTTTTTTGGAATCATGGCTTTCGGTGTGCTGTGCTTCCACTTGACCCGCCATCGTCGTGACAACGTTGCCTTCGACGCCAGCCTGGTCGCGGTGACCAAATAAAGATGCAGTTCAGTTGCACCATCGGCTCACGCCGCCATGTCTTTGCCGATCTGAAGACGCTGCTTGCCAAGGCCAGCCCCGCCCGCTCGGGCGATATGCTGGCCGGGGTAGCGGCAGCAACTGAAGAGGAACGCATGGCCGCGCGCATGGCACTGGCCGATGTGCCGCTAACGCATTTTCTGAATGAAGCAGTGGTGCCGTATGAGCAGGACGACATCACACGTTTGATTATTGATGGGCATGAGCGCAGTGACTTTGCGCCGGTCTCACACCTGACCGTGGGTGAGTTTCGCAACTGGTTGCTGGCGGATAGCACCGATGCCCTAACCCTGGGCCAGATTGCGCCGGGCCTGATGCCGGAGATGGTGGCGGCGGTAAGCAAGCTGATGCGCAATCAGGATTTGATTCTGGTCGCCAGCAAGTGCTCGGTAGTCACGCGCTTTCGCACTACTATTGGTTTGCCGGGACGCATGGCCGTGCGTTTGCAACCCAATCATCCGACTGACGATGCCAAGGGCGTAGCGGCATCCATCCTCGATGGCCTGCTCTATGGCAGCGGCGATGCAGTGATTGGCATCAACCCGGCCACCGACAATCTGGCCGCCATTACCAAGCTCTTGCATCTGATCGACGACCTGCGCGTACGCTATGACGTGCCAACGCAAAGCTGTGTACTGACTCATGTGACCAACACCATACAAGCGATTGAACAAGGCGCGCCGGTTGATCTGGTATTCCAGTCCATCGCCGGCACCGAGATTGCCAATCGCAGTTTCGGCATTAATCTGAATATGCTGGGCGAAGCCTGCGATGCGGCGCGTTCGCTTAATCGTGGCACCGTCGGCAACAACGTCATGTATTTTGAAACCGGCCAAGGCAGCGCCCTATCCGCCAATGGTCACCACGGCGTCGATCAGCAAACGCTGGAAGCACGGGCCTATGCAGTGGCACGCAAGTTCGATCCCTTCCTGGTCAATACCGTGGTTGGTTTTATCGGCCCCGAGTATCTCTACGACGGTAAGCAAATCATACGTGCTGGCCTCGAAGACCACTTC
>DATJIB010000312.1:0-5917 GCA_035493575.1 Rhodocyclaceae bacterium
TTTGATACAGGTCATAGGCAATGACCCCGGCTAACACCGACAGCATCAAGGTCAGTAGAAACCACTGGCGCGGGAAAATGGATTTGGCTGAAACCGAAGGGGATGACATTGCAAGCTGGACGCTTCTGTCTATGAGTTCCCCTACTTTTTACCGATAATGCAATTTAAAGTCCAGCTTTTATGTGATAAAAATGAAACACATAGCCCGCTAATGGCGGGCCGGCTGACAAAATCCTTGCAGCCAAAATTTCATTTTATTTATTTTCGGCCACCCATTGCAGTAAGGCATCCTGAGCGGCCTGTCCTGCGGCGGCCTGGGGGTGGTTGATCAGGAAGACCACAATCTGCCATTTCCCTTGCTTGTCGCGCATATAACCGGCAATGGTTTTGACGCCTTCAAGTGTGCCGGTTTTAAGGTGGCCCTGGCCTGTGGCATTGCCATCGCGCAGGCGCTTCTTCAGGGTGCCATCAATACCGAGTATCGGTAGCGATGCCATCATCTCGGGCATCAAGGGGCCCTTCCAGGCGCTATTGAGCAGGGCGGCCAGGCTGGCGGCACTGATGCGTTCATTGCGGGACAAGCCCGAACCGTTTTCCAATACTAGCTCGGGAAGGTTCAGCGACTTTTTGTTCAGCCAGGTGCGGACCGTTGTCGCCGAATTGGCCGGGTTGCCATTGCCCAGGGCCAGATACAACTGGCGAGCCATGACGTTATTGCTGAACTTGTTAATGTCGCGAATGATCTCGGACAAGGGCGCCGACTCGATATTGCCGAGCTCGCGTGCGTTGGCCGGGATCACGCCTTCGCGTACGCCACCACTGATGCTGCCGCCAAGTTCTTCCCAGAGTTGGCGGAACACGCCAAACACATATTGCGGGTGCTCCAGTACGCCCAGGTTCCAGGCTTGATCACCACAGCTGCGCGGATAGTTGCCGGTGATGACCAGATGAAATCTGTCCTGACGTTCGCTCACGTCCGTGCGCAAGCGCTCCTTCCAGTCCCCGCAGTCGCCATCAACCAGATTGACTTGGCTGATCAGGTAAAGATTGGCCGGCTGCGGTTCGGTCTGAATGCGCAACTTGTTATCCGCGATGGAAAGTTGGATACGAATGCTTTTCCAGTTGAGCAGCAAGGCATCCGGTTTGACGTTGTAGGGGCGCAGTGGCTGATCGTCAAAGTTGCTCGGTGCAGTGATGAGGGTATTGCCGTTGGCGGGCACATTGAAGGCGCTACGATCCAGCACCAGGTTGCCGCGAATTTCACGAATGCCTTGTGCGCGGATCTGACGTAGGAGCAACCAGAATTGCTCAAAGGTCAAACGCGGATCGCCGCTGCCTTTGAGATACAGATCGCCATTCAGGACGCCATCGACGACTGGGCTGCTGCTATAGGCGATTGTGTGCCAAGTGTAGGTCGGCCCCAGGTTTTCCAGGCCAGCATAGGTCGTGACCAGCTTCATGACCGAGGCCGGATTCATGGGCTCATTGGCATTTAGCTGCAGTGATGCTTGCCGGCTACCGGCTTCCTGAACCACCACGGCCACGCTGCTAGTGGGAATGTTTGCTTTCTGCAGCGCGAGCGTCACCGACTTGGGCAGGGCGTCGCCAGCCTCGGCTTGCGTCATGAGCGACAGGCCAAGGGCCAATGCGAACAGCGAAGAGTTTATTTTCATTGGAGACGGAAGATTAAAGGCAGAATGACATCGGTTTGGCCGCCGGTATCCAGGCTGCCAGCTTGCAGAATAGCGTTGATCGCCGCATGGTCTAGTTCGATATGGCCACTGCTGGCGGCAACGCTGGCCTGCTGAATATTGCCGTGCGCATCCAGCTTGATCAACACATGCACGGTGCCTTCCATGCCGGCTTCGACTGCGGCTTTGGGATAGACCAGATAGGCCACCACCTTGCGCATAACTTTGGCCTCGTGCTTGGTGTTGAGGCGCTTCGCTTGCTTGGGCGGCAGTGGGGCGGGGGTTTTGGCTGCGCTACGAATCTGCGCTGGTGGCTCTTGCGCAGAAGGGGGGGCAGCTGGTGGCTCGGCCTTATCCTGCTGGCTGATGGTGTTTTTTTCCAGCACGCTAGGGTCGGTAACAACGGGCTGCGGAACTGCCAGTGTGACATCCAGTCGGACAGCTTGTGGCGTGGTGACGGTCGGCAGTTTGCCTGCCAGCAACAGCATATGCAGCAGCACGGAGCCGGTCAGAGCGAGTAGCAGGCGAGAAGAAAGGCGGATGGTCATCAAGACGATTTTGGATTGTTGGCCTCATTCTGCTATAACGCAGCACTGATTATTGGGAGCTGGAAGTGAAGAACTCTTGGCGTACTCGCCTTTTCACCCTTGTTTTTGTAGGCATTGCCGCCCTGGCTCAGGCTGCGCCAAATATTTCGCCACTGACTTTTGGCGTGGCCATCGAGCGCGGTGACCTGCCGCAGGCACGGCAATGGCTGGACCAGGGTTTAGACCCCAATTTTGTCGGTGACCGCGTTGGCACCGGCCTGATGATTGCCGCCTGGGAAGGCAATGTGCCAATGATGGAGCTGTTTGCCCAGCGTGGCGGCCGTATCGACTTTATCAACAAGAACGGGGAGCAAGCCTTGCAACTGGCCGCTTTCAAAGGCCACATGCAGGTCGTTAAGTGGCTTTTGGAACATGGTGCGGCAGTAAACCGCGAGGGCAATCAATGGAGCGCGCTCCACTATGCCGTGTTCAACGGTCACCGCGAATTGGCGCAATACCTGATCAGCCGTGGCGCAGACGTCAATGCGCGGGTGCCGAACGAAGCGACATCACTGATGCTGGCTGCGCGTGAGGGCCATGAAGACATTACCAAAGACCTGATTCAGGCGGGTGCCGATCCGCGCCTAAGCAATGACAGAGGTGAGACCGCGCTGAACTGGGCCATGCTGCACGGCAATGTGAGTATCGCCAAGCTAGTCAGCTCGCCAGAAGCCTTTGCCAATGTAGCGCGCAACCAGCCAGTCAATCGGCCGGTGCCGATGCGTTCGATTGCCGCGCCTACGCAGATCGAGGATCTGCTGAAGCGGATTCGCTATGCCGAAGAGCAAAACCTGCCTACCGCTGGTTTGCGTAAGGCCCTGATGACAGCCGTCGAGCGTGCGCGTATGGAGTCCAAACGCGCCGAGCTCGAAGCCAAGCGCAAGGATGCTGGTGCAGTCAAAGCCATTGTGATTACCGCGCAACGTCAGGGTGGGGGCGAAAAGGTGGAGCTCATTACAGCGGGCGCGAGCAAGCCTGCTGCGCTGACGCAAACACCTTCTGTGCAGCCGCCCGTCGTGAGTGCGTTACCACCGGCTCCAGTCGCGCAAACCACGGCTACGAGCGAAGATCAGCGCATCCAGCTTCTGTTGGCGCGCATTCGTATCGCCAAACAGAATGGTCAGCCGACCGATCAGTTGCGTAAAGAGCTGATGGACGCAGTGGCAGGATTCAAACCATGATATTTGAACGCAAGACTACAAACCCTCGCTATGATTGACCATCTCTAAAGCATGTAAAGCGCAATGCTCGATTTCAAGAAGCTGTTCGAATCAGCCCCTGATCTGTACATGGTGATTTCGCCGCAACTGGATATTGTTGGAGCAAGCGATGCCTATCTGGCTGCCACCATGACCCGTCGCGAAGACGTGATCGGGCGACCGCTATTTGAGGTTTTTCCCGACAATCCGGATGATCCCAATAGTGGCACGCACAATCTGCGCTTATCTCTGCATGCGGTGTTGCGCAACAAAGCGCCCAACACCATGGCAGTGCAGAAATACGATGTCCGCGATACTGAAGGTCGCTTTGAGGAGCGTTTCTGGAGCCCGGTGAATATGCCGGTGTTCGGTGACGATGGCGAAATCATGGCGATTCTGCATCGGGCCGAGGATGTCACCGAGTTTATCCGGCTCAAGAATACCCAGCAGGCCGTTGAGTCCGATGTCGCACGCATGACAACAGAAATCTACTTGCGTGCCCAAGAGGTGCAGAAAACCAATCAGCAATTGGCCGAGACCAATCTGCAGCTGGAGGCGGCGGATCGCGTCAAGTCCGAGTTTCTTGCCACCATGTCGCATGAATTGCGCACGCCGCTGAATGCCATCATTGGTTTTTCCGAGCTGCTGAAACTGCAGCTGGCCGGCCCGCTGAATGACAAGCAGCGCGAGTATATGGAAGACATCTTCAATAGCGGCCGCCATCTCTTGTCCTTGATCAATGACATCCTGGATTTGTCCAAGATCGAAGCTGGAAAAATGACGCTGGACCTGGAGGAAATAGAGCTGTCGGCGCTGCTGGATAATTGTTTTTCCGTGATCCGGGTGCGCGCAGAAAGCAATGGTATTGATCTCAAGCTGGAGCGCGGCAGCATGCCGGAGAGCGTGATTGCCGATAGGCGTAAAACCACTCAGATGATCTACAACCTGCTTTCCAATGCAGTGAAGTTCACTAGCCGCGGCGGCCAGATCAGCTTGTTGGTCACCAAGGCTTCACGAGCAGAGATTGAGGGCTGGCGTAACGATGCCCCGACTTCCATGTGCCTTCCGCTACCTGCCAGTGGCTTTAACGAGTTTATCGAGATCGCTGTACAAGATAGTGGCTGCGGTATTGAGCCTGCCGATACAGAGCGCTTGTTCAAGCCTTTTTCACAAATCGATACTTCGCTGGCGCGTACCAGTGAAGGCACCGGGCTGGGCTTGGCGCTGGTGAGCAATCTTGTGAGTTTGCATCAGGGCAGCGTAGCGATGTCCAGTACCCCGAATCAGGGCAGTCGTTTTGTCATCTGGTTGCCGTGGCGCGACAGTCTGGCCGCATGACTTTTCCTGATCGGTTACCTCTTCGACGTGGTGCGGTCTGCCGCCGAACCCAATTCGGCATAGAGGCAAAATAACTTTATTCGTATCACTTAAGGCTGGATCAGAAGCCCGTCTCGTCGGCTGGGGGCCCGTCGGGTTCAAAATTTATCGCCTCATATAGAGCGCCATTAAACGTGGCACCCCTTGCTTCGAGAATTCAGTTACTTACTAAATTCAGTGACACCATGCCACTACCCCTTAACGCCACTAGGCGTGGCAGTCCTCCGAGTTGATGCCATTGAGGTTGAGATTTTCACAGCAGCGGACTCTTCTTAGCCTTCAAATCGTGTCGATTAGGCTCATCTCATGAGCCTCTCAAGTCTTATTGTGTCTTCTCGACTTGAGAGGAATACCCATGGAGACCTCGTCTGAGGCCTTAACTGCGCTGGTACCCAGTACATTGGGCGACGTTATTCGATCGAATAGGGACAAGGTCCGGCTTGATTTCTCATCGAATGAGAGTCTTGATGAGTTGAGTGTTGAATTGCGTCGAATCTTGACCCTACATTTGCACTGAAATTTGACCCACCCTTAAAGTTGAAATCCAGGGTGTTCCTTTGCTCGCAGCCTTGACCCGGTCTAACTGATCCACCCTCCATTGCCTGGCGAAGGCAGCAACGCGGTCATACGATCCGTTGAATCCAAGTGCACACAGATCTGCATGCATTTGCTTTAAAGACCTGCGTTGCTTACGGGGTTTGTTGGCCTCGCTCTTCAGCCATGCTGAAAGCTTGAAGGCATAGGAATCCAGGACGCTTGGCGTCCGTCGAGCCGAATAGTTGGGTTCCGTCGTCTCGGTTCTGAGGTACTTCCGGACGGTGTTTCTGGAGACGCCAAGTCGCTTGGCGATCTCCCTCAAAGAGACCTGGTCACGAAGGTGCCAGCGTCGAATAATGCTCAGTAAAGCCACGTCGATCACTCCGATCTCCTGCTCATTTACGAGCAGGCAGTGTGTTCTATACGTGGGTCAATTTTCGATGCAAATTACTGGGCTTAGTGGGTCAGTTTTCGACGCAAATCAACACTGATGGATCAAGTTGCCGGAAAAATGGATGTCGAGCGT
>DATJIB010000313.1:0-16137 GCA_035493575.1 Rhodocyclaceae bacterium
CTTCGGCATACAGGGCGTAGCTTTCATACAGGCTCAGAAAGCCTATGGCTTCCCCATTGGACGAGCGGGCCAGCAAAACCTTATATTTCCCGGTACTGATGAAGTTGCTTAGGCGTGCGGCAGTTTCTTCTTTATCGAAATGGAAGGCAGCGCTGCCGATGGCCTGCATGATTTCATTGAGCAAGGCGCCAACCATGGCGGTTACGTCGGCCACATCATCATGCGTGGCATGGCGGATAAGAACAGGCATGGCGTTAGCCACGCAGCAGTTCCTTTTGTTCCAGGTAGCGGTAGATGGTTTCGACGCGCAGCAGCGTGTCATCCAATTCCATCAGCTTTTGCTTGGCCAATTGCGAGATCGGCAACAGTTCTGCATAGCGATTGCCTATCCATACCGCGTCATCCAGCAGATGCGGTTCTGGCACGGCATCGCCGGCATCGGCCAGGATCACACCCATCAAGCGCATCATGCGCGCCATGGTCGACGGCAGGCGCATCGGCGGCTCGTTTTCGATCAGCTCAATCTTGGCCAGTTGCAAACCCGAGTCTTCTGTTCGGCGTTCCTGAATTCGAAAGCGTTGCGTGCCACGCGCCTTGATGCTGAGTACGCCAAGTTGCGGCATATCCCAATCGCCTTCATTGATTTGTGCCAGCGTACCAATTTCATGTGGCACGGCAGGCTTGCCCACCTCTTGCCCATCGGCAATCAGGCACACCCCGAATTGCGTGTTGTTCTTGATGCAGGCGGTGACCATGTCCATGTAGCGCTGCTCGAAAATGCGCAAGGGCAAGAGACCGCCAGGAAATAGCACAGCATTGAGCGGGAACAACGGAATTTCTTCGGACATGAAAAGTTCTTAATCTTGCTCTGGTTCGGCCCAGCGCTGAATCAGGGTATGGGGCACATCAAGATGGTCGAGAATGCGTGCGACCACGAAATCAATCATGTCCTGCAGGCTTTGCGGATGATGATAGAAAGCCGGGTTGGGCGGCAGGATGACAGCGCCAGCCTTGGCCAGGCGCAGCATGTTCTCCAGATGAATCACCGAGAAGGGCATTTCACGCGGCACCAGAATCAGCTTCTTGCCTTCCTTGAGCACCACGTCGGCGGCACGGCACAGCAGATCATCACCCATACCGACGGCGATTTTGGCCAGTGTGCCCATGGTGCAAGGGCAGACCACATAGGCATCAGGCGGATTGGAGCCAGAAGCCAGAGGGGCAAACCATTCTTCGCGGCCATAGACGCGCAGCTTGCCGGCAGGTGCGTTGAAGCGGGCTGTCAGATCGGCTTCAACTTCGCTGGGACGAGATGAGAGTTTGAAGTTCATCTCCTGCTGCGCCACGATCTGGGCCGCTTGCGAATACACCAGCTGTACTTGCACACCCGCGGTATTCAGCAGGCACTCCAAGAGGCGCATGCCATAGGGCAGGCCGGAGGCACCGGTGAAACCGATGGCAATAGTTTTGTTCATCAGCGTTAGTTACCGGCAAGAGTGCGATGTCGCACCAGTACGCGCGCTTCTTTTTCGAAGCGGCGTTTGAGTTGTTCGGCCAGATAAACGGAGCGATGTTGACCACCGGTGCAGCCGATCGCCACAGTCAGATAACTGCGACTGTCCTTGATGAAGTTAGGCAACCAGTCACCGACAAAGCGTGCGATGTCATCTTCCATGCGCTTGACGTCAGGCTGGTCGGCGAGAAAGGCACACACGGCCTCATCGCGGCCAGTCAAAGGACGCAGGACCGGGTCGTAGTGAGGATTAGGCAAGCAGCGCACATCAAAAACCAGATCGGCATCCAGTGGAATGCCATGCTTGAAGCCGAACGATTCGAACAGCAAAATCAGCTGCTGGCTTTCATGCAGAGCGGCAAATTCCTTGATGAAGCTGCGCAGGCCATTTGGCCGTAGCTCACTGGTATCGATGCGATGGCCATACTCGGCCACCAGACCAAGGATCTCGCGCTCGTTGGCGATGGCTTCTGCCAGCGTGGTGGCTTCGTCGCCGAGAGGGTGGCGACGGCGGGTTTCGGAAAAACGCTGGATCAGAATGTCGTCGCGCGAATCGAGGAAGATAAAACGCACATTGATACCGTCGCTCTCGATATCGCGCAGCTGGCTCGGCAAGGCAGCGATGCTGCTGCCGCCGCGCATATCGACCGCAACCGCAACATATTCGTACCCGCCCCAGCGCAGGTGATGCACCAGTTCCGGCAGCAGCGGCGCAGGCAGATTGTCTACGCAGTAATAGCCGCCATCCTCCAGCACATTCAGGGCAATCGATTTGCCTGAGCCGGAAACGCCGCTGATGACGATAAGTTGCATCGACTTTAAGCTGCCTGGCGCTGGCGGCGCTCGGAGGCGGCTTCAACGATGGCTTGTTTTTGTTCCAGGCTGGCATCACGCCAGGCGCGGATTTCGTCAATGCTGCGCAAGCAGCCGGCACACAGACCAGTGACTTGATCAAGCTTGCAGACGTTGATGCAGGGAGATTCGATCATAGGGATTCCTGAATTGCTAATTGCTTATGCCTGGCATTTTGCCAGTAAGGCGCGACTTACGCGAGAGGCGGGCGGGCGACCCAACTGAGCACTGATCCAGCTGGCGGTATCGACCAGCTGCTTGAGGTCGATGCCACATTCAATGCCGAGGCCTTGCAATAAATACACCACATCTTCAGTGGCAACATTACCGGAAGCACCTGCAGCATAAGGGCAGCCACCGAGGCCGGCAACAGAACTGTCATAAGTACTGATGCCAAATTGCAGTGAGGTGTGGATATTGGCAATCGCCATGCCGTAGGTGTCGTGATAGTGAGCGGCGAGGAATTTAAGCGGAATGCGCTTGGCCACCGCTTCAAGCATGGCCAAAATGCTGGTTGGTGTACCGACCCCGATGGTGTCGCCAAGACTGACTTCATAGCAACCCATGTCGTACAGTGCATGCGCCACTTCGGCGGTAGCTTGCGGTGCGACATCGCCTTGATAGGGGCAGCCGACGACACAGGAAACGTAACCCCGCACCTTGATATTGGCGGCCTTGGCGGCAGCAATCACAGGCGGGAAGCGCTCCAGGCTTTCGCTAATTGAGCAGTTGATGTTCTTTTGCGAGAAGGCTTCTGATGCCGCGGCGAAAATGGCGATTTCTTCAACGCCGGCCGCCAGTGCCGCTTCAAAGCCCTTGAGGTTGGGCACTAGCACCGGATAGCTCACACCGGCTTTGCGCGTGCGCATGACCGCCTGCATGACCTCGCTGTGATCCGCCATCTGCGGCACCCATTTGGGCGAGACAAAGGCGGCCGATTCAATGCTCTTCAAGCCCGCCGCTTCAAGGCGGTGGATCAATTCAAGCTTGGTGGCGGTGGGAATGTTTTGCTTCTCGTTTTGCAGGCCATCACGTGGACCGACTTCAACAATGTTTACGAATGAGGGATAAGCCATGAATTTGTATAGAGTGGATGCTTAACCGCCCGTAAAAATCTTGCTGCGGAGCGGTGTTTGTTTGTCACTTATTTAGGCGCCCAACTAGGTAGGCGTTTTTCCAGGAAGGCCGCTATGCCTTCACGCCCTTCAGCGCCAGCGCGAACACGAGCGCTACGCTGGGCCATATGGTCAATCAGCTCAGCCGAGAGTGGGCGATTCTGCATCACGGCCAATGTGGTCTTGCACTCGGCTAAGGCCACCGGGCCGTTGCCAAGCAGGGCATTGATCAAATCAGATAGCGCACTGTCGAGGGCAGCATTATCCGCCACGATCTCATGCACCAGCCCGAGGCGATAAGCTTCTGAAGCAGAGAAGCGTTCCGCCGTCAGCATATAACGACGCGCATGCCGTGCGCCGATGGCATTCATGACATAGGGCGCAATCACACCGGGAATCAGGCCGCGCTGAGTTTCGGTTAAGGCAAATTCGGCATCGAATGTGGCAATGGCGATATCGCAGGCCGCAACGAACCCCAGACCACCGCCAAGTACGGGCCCCTGGATGCGAGCGACAGTGGGCTTGGGGCAGTCAGAGAGTGCACGCAGCAAGGCACCAACAGCACGTGCATCGGCCAGATTATCGGCGTCGCTTTTGGCCGCCGAACTTTGCAGCCATTGCATATCGGAACCGGCGCAGAATGTATCGCCAACGCTGGAGAGTACGACCACGCGCACGCTGCTATCGGCAGCCATGGAACTCAGAGCATTGCTGAGCTCAGCGACCAGCACACCGTCAATGGCGTTGTGCCGGTCTGGCCGATTCAGGGTGATGATGCCTACGCCATGATCCAGCTCGGTCAGAATGTTCTGATAGCCGCTCATGGTTTGCTCCGTTGTTATTTAGCCGCCGCGCGTTTCTTCGGCGCAGCCTTGGCAGCAGTCTTAGCCGGCGCCTTAGTTGCTACTTTAGCTGCTGGCTTTTTTGCAGCCGGTTTCTTGGCGGCGGCCTTAGCAGCCGGCGCGGCTTCAGTTTCGGCCTCAGCACCTTCTTCTACCACGGCACCGGCTTTAGGTGCTTTAGGCGCCTTGGCAGGCCGTGGCTCAAATTCGAAACCCGTCTTGCCATCAGGGCCGCGTACCAGGAAAGCCGAGAACTTGCGTTTGGTGCGATTGGAAACAAAACCCTTGAGCAGATCGGTTTTGCCTTCATTGAGCAGTTTGCTCATTTGGGCGCGATCGATTTCCTGCTGCAGAATGATCTTGCCGGAGCGGAAGTCACATGACTTGGCCGGGCCAACAGATTTTTCACAGATATAGGACAGGCCATTTTCATAGACATGGCTTTGACACTTCGGACAAGGGCCGAGTGATTCCTGTCCGCTGAAATCAACTTCCTCGTCGCTGTCGGCATTGCTTTGGCCAAAATCAAACTCGGGCTGGTTTTCAGCGTTGAGCTTGATGATGGCGGCAAAGGCACGCCCCATCTTGCTGCGGAAACCTTGCAGCGGACCAACCACGCGATTGGTCAGCAGCTCTTCAACTTCTTCGGTTTCGTACTGACGACCAGCGACAACTTTCCACAGGGAAAAGTCGCAGGCCTTGCACTGGAATTTCTTGTAGTTTTCCTGAATCACGCCGCCGCACTTGGGGCATGGCGAGTTGATAGTCGCAAACGCTTCGTCCGGAATCTCGCCGTCCTTGATGCGCGACACCATTTCATTGGTGGCTTTGGCGATGTGGCCCATAAACTCGTCACGACCCAGCTTGCCGGCTTCCATCTGTTTGAGCTTGTATTCCCAATCGCCCGTCAATTCTGGCGAACGAATTTCTTCAATACCCAACTTGTCGAGCGCAAACAGCAACGAGAAGGCTTTTGCCGTCGGTTGCAATTCACGACCATTGCGATGGATATATTCTTCGGTGAGCAGGCCTTCAATCGTGGCAGCACGCGTGGCAGGTGTGCCGAGGCCGCGCTCACTCATGGCTTCGCGCAGTTCATCGTCATCCACCAGCTTGCCCGCACCTTCCATGGCCGAGAGCAAGGTGGCTTCAGAGAAGCGTGCCGGCGGCTTGGTTTGATTCGGTTTGACGGCAACGTCGTTGGCCCAGACGCGCTCGTTCGGTTGAACTGGCACGAGCGCTTTGCTCTCCTTGCCTTCTTCCTTCTCTTCGTCGATCGCGGCTTCCTTGCCGTAGATCGTCAGCCAACCCGGCGTGACCAGCACTTTGCCTTCGGTCTTGAAGGCTTCGCTCTCGACGCGAGTGATGCGCGTGGTGACGTTGAATTCAGCCGGCGGATAGAAGATGGCGAGGAAACGCTTGACCACCAAGTCATACAATTTCTGTTCCGCTTCCGACAAGCTCTTGGGAGCCTGGCCGGTTGGGATGATGGCGTGGTGATCCGAAATCTTGGCGTTGTTGAAGATGCGCTTGTTCGGATGCACCCAGCCTGAGCCGAGAATCTCGCTGGCGAAACCTTCATATGGCGTATCGCTCAACGCGCGCAGCGTTTCCTTGACCGAAGGAATGTAATCCTCGGGCAGGTGGCGGCTATCGGTACGCGGATAGGTCAGAACCTTATGGCGTTCGTACAGTGCTTGCGCGATCGACAAAGTGGTCTTGGCCGAAAAACCGAAACGACCGTTGGCCTCACGTTGCAAGGACGTCAGATCGAACAGGGCCGGCGATTGTTGCGTAGTCGGCTTGCTCTCTTCGGTGACGATGCCGTGCTTGCCAAGACACTTCTTGCGAATCTCGTCGGCACGGGACTTTTCCCACAGACGTGAAGGCTGCGCGTGCTCGTCATCACCCTTCTTGAATTTTTCGTCGAACCAGCGGCCTTTGTATACACCGGCCACGGCGCCGAATTCGCCTTCGACTTCCCAGTAGTCACGGGAAACGAATTTGCGGATACGTTCTTCACGCTCAACCAGAATTGCCAGTGTTGGCGTTTGCACACGCCCGACCGGCGTCTTGTGGAAGCCACCAGTCTTGGAGTTGAAGGCGGTCATGGCACGCGTGCCATTGATACCAATCAGCCAGTCGGCTTCGGAGCGACAGCGCGCAGCATCAGCCAGCGGCAGCATCTCTTCATCGGTGCGCAGATGCGCAAAGCCATCGCGGATCGAGCCCTGGGTCATGGATTGCAGCCACAGGCGACGGATCGGCTTGGGCGATTTTTCCGGCATGGCGTGTTGCACCACGTAACGGAAAATCAATTCACCTTCGCGGCCCGCGTCACATGCGTTGATCAGACCGGAGACATCTTTGCGCTTGATCAAGCGAGTTAAAAGTTTGAGTCGGTCTTCTGTTTTCTCAATCGGATTGAGTGCAAAACGCGGTGGAATCACCGGCAGATTGGCGAACGACCACTTGCCGCGTTTGACTTCGTATTCTTCAGGAACGGTAAGTTCGAGCAAATGACCGACAGCCGAGGAGAGCACGTATTGGTCGCTCTCGAAATAGTCGGCTGTCTTGGTGAAGCCTCCCAGTGCGCGCGCAATATCGGCGGCGACAGAAGGTTTTTCGGCAATGATGAGCTGCTTCGTCATGCGAATCCGTTAGATGTGCCGGAAAATAGCCGGCTTAGGCGGCGCATGATAGGCGCGCCGCCGTCAGCTTGCAAGCAATGCGGTTTAATGACTCAGGCGATCTTCGCCATCGTCATCGTCGTCTGCGGCCAGTAATTCTTCCAGCAACAGGGTGTCGAGTGAGTGCTGATGCCGCCACATCACCATCAATACGATGACTTTAAGGCGGGGCAGACTCAGGGTTGAATCGGCAGTAGCCATGGCGCGGTCAATGACCAGTTCGCGCAAGGCTGGCGGCAGAGCGCCAGCTTGTTCGAGGAAGGTCAGGAAACCGCGACATTCGGTGCTCAGCAGGCTTTGCTCCTCATCCACATAGACGCGGATGGACGGGCGGCTGGTGCTATTGCTCGCGACTTCGTGAGCATCGGCATCATGTTCTTGCAGACCGGCAAGCCAGTCCAGCGCTTCGGTGATGGCCTCTTCTTCGAAGCCAATCGCAGAAAGCTTGCGCGCGAGCACGGCTGGCTCAGGACAGGCTTCCGGGAGGTAGTTTTCGAACAGATAAACGAGGATATCGAACATGCGGAGGATTCCTACTAACCGAGCTTTTGGTAACGACCACCGGGCAAACTGGCAATCAGACCATCAAGCTCCATGGGCAACAGCATCGCAAGAAGCGCATCGGGTGTCAATCCGGTCCGCTCCACCAAACTCTCAAGATCACAGGGTGCTGCGCCCAGTGCATTGATTACATTGAGTTCCTCTTTATTTGCGGGCGGGGACTCCAGATTCAAGTGTGGTATCGGGTGGACAACATCCTCCCAGGCCAATTCTTCGAGCACATCATGTGCTGTCTCGACCAGCTTGGCGCCCTGGCGTATCAGCTTGTGGCAGCCATGCGCCAATGAAGAATGGATGGAACCGGGGATGGCGAAAACATCGCGCCCTATCTCTGCGGCAAGGCGCGCGGTGATCAGCGAGCCACTCCTTTCGGCGGCTTCAACCACTAGGCAGCCGCGCCCGAGCCCGGCAATGATGCGATTGCGGCGCGGGAAGTTATTGGAGAGAGGCCCCATACCCAGCGCGAATTCACTGATGATCAAACCTTTATCGGCAATCTCATGCGCGAGCTTGTCATTGCGCGCCGGGTAGATGCGATCAATACCGGTACCAATCACGGCTATGGTGCTGGCCGGGTGTTGGAGACCACCACGATGCGCTGCGGCATCAATGCCCAAAGCCATGCCGCTGACAATGGTCAGACCGGCAGCGGCGAGATGTTTTGAAAAGGATTCGGCGTCCAGCTCGCCCTGGCGCGTGGCATTGCGACTGCCGACAACGGCGAGCATGGGGTTTTGCAAGAGCTCGATATTGCCCTTGGCGTACAACAGGATGGGAGGGTCGGTGGTTTCCAGCAGCGCTGGCGGGTAGGCCGGATCGGCCAGGGTGATCAGATGGTTGCCGGGAGTATTGGCCCACTCGAGGGCACCATCTATCTCGGCATCGGCGTCATAACTGGCCAAGACTTCGGCCAGTTTGTCGCCTATGACATTGCGTATTTCACTACCACCTGCTTTGAAAATTGCCGGCGGCAAGCCAAAGGCCTGAAGTAAGGCCCGTTGGGCTTGGCCGCCTATGCCTGGTGCGAAGGTGAGCCGCAACCAGGCAGCCAGGTCGGTGTTATGGCGTATTGACAATATCACCTACAGCAATTGGATCGTTGGCAGCCATGACCAGGGCGTAGGAAACCTTGTCAAACACTTGAAAGACAAATACCAGGCCGGTGCGTTGATCGGGTGTCTCATAGGTGGTTTTAACGCCATTGAAGCGTTCATCCACTTTTCTGCCGGCCCGCGACAGCTCCAGGACGTGGCCAATTTCTATCCCATCCCGGGCGCCACGCGAAATACTGACAACTGAATATTGACCACCAAGGCCGACAGCGCCATATACAGTCAGGATTCGGCCCGTGATGTCAAACGTTGGAATGTGGGGGACATAGGAAATAATGGCTGGAGGCGTTTCTGCAATAAGGCGGTCTCCACGCAGAATCTCTACGGCAGAACGGGTCACCTGCAGGGTGGCCGGATTACCTTCGGCGATTAGACGAGCGCTCCCGACATAGAGAGATTCATAGCCCAGCAAGGCCCCGGTTTCTGGATCCTTGAGCGCGGCGCCAGGACGATAAATGTGCCAGGTAATGACGCGGTCTGTCAGGCCACCCGCGAAAATCTTGTCACCGGCGCCGAGCAGAACACGGTCATTCTCGGCGGAGACTACACGTGGTAAGGCATCAAGCTGGTCCAAATCCAGGACCATTGGGCGCGCCAGATAAGGGCGAATGATGGCGTAAGGGATGGCCGAAATCGCCGTCTTCTTTGGCGTAACGTAAATCTTCGGGTCGAGTTTGACGGTGCCGCCACTCGCTTCGCCACCTACGCGCAAACGCGGCTTGCCATCAGCATCGCGCTCCAGGACCAGAACCTGACCTGGGTAAATCCAGTGCGGGTTCTTGATTTCGTCCGCATTCATGCGCCACAGCTCGGGCCAGCGATAGGGTTCTTTGAGGAACTCTGCCGAAATCCCCCATAGCGTGTCACCTGGGACAACAATATGGCGATCCGGCGCGGTGGAGGAGAGCTCCAGCGGCCGAGGCTCTTTGCTGGCCTTGGAGGCAGCATAAGCAGGAACTTGCACAAGTGCAGCGGTCAAAACCAGTGCAAGGAGTCGGGCGGATATAATATGGCGCATGGGCACCTCCGGTTGTAATCGTTCGATTCTGCCGTGAATTGCTAATGTCATCAATCACATCAACGGCATATTTATGGCTTTACTTCCAATTCTGCGGTATCCAGACAACCGTTTGCACAAAAAAGCAGCGGCGATCAAGGAAGTCACCGCTGAAATTCGCAAATTAGCCGCAGACATGGCGGAAACCATGTACGCGGCGCCTGGTATCGGCCTGGCCGCTACGCAGGTGGATCAGCACATTCGTCTGATTGTGGTGGATATCTCGGAAGACCAGTCCGAACTCCTGACTTTCATCAACCCGCAAATCATTGAAAAGAGCGGCGAGTGCGTGGGTGAAGAGGGTTGCCTGTCTGTGCCGGGTATCTATGAAACAGTGACACGCGCCGAGCATATCAAGGTCAAGGCGCTTAATCTCAAAGGCGAAGCTTTCGAGATGGAAGCCGACGGCTTGCTATCCGTGTGTATTCAACACGAAATCGACCACTTGCAAGGCAAGGTGTTCGTTGAATACTTGTCCAACCTGAAGCAGACCCGCATCAAGTCCAAGCTGGTTAAACAATCGAGAATCACCGCCTAAGCGCATGAATCTTATTTTTGCCGGTACGCCGGAATTTGCGGCGGCGGCATTGGAAGCCCTGATCGCTGCGGGCCACACCATCAAGCTGGTGCTCACCCAGCCGGATCGCCCGGCTGGCCGCGGCATGCAGCTGCAGGCAAGTGCCGTCAAGCAGGTGGCTGTGCGCCACAATCTTCCGGTGTATCAACCCGAAAAACTGCGCGACCCGGCTACGCATGAACCGATCCGCGCCGAACAAGCCGATTGCATGGTGGTGGCTGCTTATGGCCTGATCTTGCCGCAAGCGGTGCTGGATATCCCGCGCATGGGTTGCCTGAATATTCACGCTTCCTTGTTGCCACGCTGGCGCGGCGCCGCACCTATTCACCGCGCCATTGAGGCCGGCGATGCCAAGACCGGCATCACGATTATGCAAATGGACGCAGGCCTGGATACCGGCGCCATGCTGCTCAAAGCTGAAATGGAGATTGCGGCTGACGACACGACGGCCAGCCTGCACGACAAGCTGGCGGCGCAAGGTGCGAATTTGATTGTGGCGGCGCTGGCGCAGTATGCCGAGCTGACGCCGATAGCGCAGCCCGAAGCCGGAATGACCTATGCCGCCAAGATCAGTAAAGCCGAAGCGCGCATTGATTGGCAGCTTTCGGCTGAGCAACTGGAGCGCCGTATTCGTGCCTTCGACCCATTCCCTGGCGCTGTCACTGAACTGAATGGCAGCACCATCAAAATCTGGCGCGCGGAGATTGTCGATGTACACGGTCAGCCCGGAGAGGTTTTGCTCGCAGATGGGCAGCAAGTGCTTGTTGCTTGTGGCCAGCAGGCTTTGTCATTGCAGGTCTTGCAAAAGCCCGGCAGCAAGCGCTTATCCGTGGGCGAGTTCCAGCGCAGCAACCCGCTCAACAAGGGTGACCTACTAAGCTGATTTTTCTTCGAAAGGATTGAATCTTTTAGATAAAGCCTTATCTAAAAGCTGTCATTATCCTTACGAAAGACGTAGATCATGTTTGGCAACTGGCTTAAAACCTCGATTCTGATGGCAGGCATCATGGCCTTGTTCGGCCTGATCGGTGCCTATATCGGCGGTCAATCCGGAATGCTACTGGCCCTGCTTTTCGGCGGCGGCATGAACTTCTTTGCCTACTGGTTCTCGGCCGACATGGTGCTGAAGATGTACAACGCGCAGGAAGTCGATGCGGCGTCTTCGCCCTACCTCTACAACATGGTCAAGGAGTTGGCTGAGCGCGCCGATTTGCCCATGCCACGTGTGTACATCATCGATGAAGCACAACCGAATGCTTTTGCCACCGGGCGCAATCCAGAAAATGCAGCGGTGGCGGCGACCAGCGGCATCATGCAGATGCTGTCAGCGCGTGAGCTGCGCGGCGTGATGGCGCATGAGCTGACGCATGTGAAGCACCGCGATATTTTGATTTCTACCATTTCCGCCACGATGGCTGGTGCGATTTCAGCGCTGGCCAATTTCGCCATGTTCTTCGGTGGCCGTGATTCCGAAGGCCGCCCTGCCAATCCGATTGCCAGTATTGCCGTGGCTCTGCTTGCGCCATTGGCTGCCAGCCTGATCCAGATGGCCATCTCGCGTGCGCGCGAGTTTGAAGCCGACCGTGGTGGCGCCGAAATCAGCGGCGACCCTCATGCACTGGCCGACGCCTTGATCAAGATTCACAACTATGCGCGTGGCATTCCCATGGCCACAGCCGAGGCACATCCGGAAACTGCGCAGATGATGATCATGAACCCATTGGCCGGCGGTGGCTTGGCGGGTCTGTTCAGCACACATCCGGAAACCGAGGAGCGGGTACAGCGCTTACGTGCCATGGCTGTTGCTAGGTAATTGCTGTTTTCAAAACGCGGCGGGCCTAAAGCGAACCCAGCTTTGACTTGGTGGTGATAGTCAGCGTAGCATGGGCCCGCCTGCAGTCCGAATTGCCCAATCTAGGAGCCCGATTTGGAATTACTGACCAGTCCTGCCATGTGGGTTGCCTTCCTGACGCTGACCGGCCTCGAGCTGGTGCTGGGGATAGACAACATCATCTTCATCTCTATCCTGTGCGACAAGCTGCCAGGAAATCAACGCGAAAAAGCCCGCAAGATCGGCCTCTTCATGGCCATGTTCATGCGCATTTTGTTGCTCTTGGTGTTGTCGTGGATTGTCGGTCTGGTCACACCATTATTTACGGTGTTTGAGCATGCTATTTCAGGGCGCGATCTGATTCTCATCAGCGGTGGCCTGTTCCTGTTGTGGAAAAGCACACGCGAAATCCATCACTTGCTTGAAGGTGAAGAAGGCGATGCATCGAGTTCAGTCAAGGCGACGTTTGCCGGCGTCATCGTGCAAATCGCGATTATCGATATGGTCTTCTCACTTGACTCCATCATTACAGCGGTGGGTATCGTCGATGAAATTGCAGTCATGATTGCTGCGGTGATTGCCTCTGTCGGTTTGATGATGGTGTTTGCCAAACAGATCGGTGATTTTGTTTCCGCCCACCCAAGCATCAAGATGTTGGCCCTGTCTTTCCTGGTCAGCATTGGCGTGATCCTGATTGCGGATGGCCTGGGGCATCATGTGCCGAAGGGCTATGTGTACTTCGCAATGGCGTTCTCGCTGATTGTTGAGCTGCTCAACATTCGCGCCCGTAAGCTCAAACAGAAGGCTGATCCAGTCAAATTGCGCGAGCCCTATGTCCGTGACAAACGACCCCTGAGCGACTGAGTGCTTGAAATAAAAAAGCCCCGCATAAAGCGGGGCTTTTTGTTTGATAGCGAGAAGGCTTAAACGATATCCAGATGCTGAATGCCGGCATTGATGTCGGTGCCATGCGCTTCCTTGCCATGCAGCTTGATCATGAGCCGGACTTCGTTCATCGAGTCAGCGAAGCGCAGCGCGTCTTCGTAACTGATCTTGCCGTCCTCATACAGATCAAACAAAGCCTGGTCGAAAGTCTGCATGCCCATTTCGCGAGACTTCTTCATCGTCTCCTTGATCTCGTGCACATCGCCTTTGCCAATCTGATCGGAAATGAGTGGCGAGTTGAGCAGAATTTCAACTGCCGCGGCGCGGCCCTTGCCTTCACGCAAGGGAATCAGACGCTGTGACACGACTGCTTTCAGATTCAAGGACAAGTCCATCAGCAACTGTGGTCGGCGTTCTTCAGGGAAGAAGTTGATGATACGGTCCAAAGCCTGGTTGGCGCTGTTGGCGTGCAGTGTGCCCATGGCCAAGTGGCCGGTTTCGGCAAAGGCAATGGCGTGTTCCATCACTTCACGGTCGCGAATTTCACCAATCAGAATCACGTCGGGTGCCTGGCGCAATGTGTTCTTCAGTGCAGCTTCCCACGACTCGGTATCTACCCCGACTTCGCGTTGGGTAATGATGCAGTTCTTATGTTCGTGCACGTATTCAACCGGGTCTTCGATCGTGATAATGTGGCCGTAAGAGTTCTGGTTGCGATGGCCGATCATGGCAGCCAGCGAGGTGGACTTACCGGAACCGGTGCCGCCAACGAAGAGGACCAAACCACGCTTGGTCATGGCCACGTCTTTCAGCACCTCGGGTAGCTTGAGATCATCCATCTCGGGGATGGAGGTGTTGATGGTGCGCATTACCAGGCCGATGCGGCCTTGCTGCACAAAGGCATTGACGCGGAAGCGACCGATGCCAGCCGGGTTGATGGCGAAATTACATTCTTTAGTGGATTCAAAGTCGGCTGCCTGGCGGTCGTTCATGATGGCGCGCGCCAGTTCCAGCGTGTGTTGCTGGGTGAGTACCTGCGCTGTGACCGGGGTCAGCTTGCCGTCGACCTTGATGGCAGGAGGAAAGCCCGAGGTAATGAACAAGTCCGAGCCCTTTCTGCTCACCATATTGGTCAGCAGCTGGTACATGAATTTCAAGCCTTCATCGCGTTCCATTATTTTCCCCAGATTGCTTTGGCTTCAATTAGCCGCCGACAAATGCATCTTTATTCGTGGCCTTGCTGCGTGCCTCGGCGACCGAGACGATGTTGCGTCTCACCAAGTCTTGCAAATTCTGATCCAGTGTTTGCATGCCGAATTGCTGGCCGGTCTGGATGGCTGAATACATTTGTGCAATCTTGTTTTCGCGGATCAAGTTACGGATGGCTGGTGTGCCCACCATGATTTCGTGGGCGGCGACGCGGCCAGCTCCATCCTTGGTTTTGAGCAGGGTTTGCGAAATAACCGCACGCAGCGATTCGGACAACATGGCGCGGACCATTTCCTTTTCCGCGGCCGGGAACACATCGACGATACGGTCGACTGTCTTGGCCGCGCTGGAGGTATGCAGGGTGCCGAATACCAAGTGGCCGGTTTCAGCAGCGGACAGCGCCAGGCGAATGGTTTCCAGGTCGCGCATTTCGCCGACCAGAATCACGTCCGGGTCTTCGCGCAAGGCAGAACGCAATGCATTCGAGAAGGACAGTGTGTGGGGGCCGACCTCGCGCTGATTGATCAGACACTTTTTCGATTCATGTACAAATTCGATCGGGTCTTCAACGGTCAGGATGTGGCCGTAGTCGTTTTCATTCACATCATCGACCATGGCAGCCAAAGTCGTTGATTTACCCGAACCAGTTGGCCCGGTGACCAGTACGATGCCACGCGGTGTGCGCGCGATCTCGGCAAAAATCTTGGGAGCATTCAGCTGCTCAAGCGACAGCACTTTGGACGGAATGGTCCGGAACACGGCGCCGGCCCCACGCTGCTGCACAAAGGCATTGACCCGGAAGCGGGCCAGATTGGGGACTTCAAAGGAGAAGTCGATGTCGAGGTTTTCTTCGTAAACCTTGCGCTGCCCGTCGTTCATGATGTCGTACACCATGGCATGAACGTCTTTGTGTTCCAGCGGCGGGAGGTTGATGCGACGTACGTCGCCATGCACGCGGATCATCGGCGGCAGACCGGACGAGAGATGCAAGTCGGAAGCCTTGTTCTTGACGACGAAGGCGAGCAGTTCGGTAATGTCCATCGAGATTCCCTAAGCTGAGACGGCGGGGCTGAAAGCGCTGGCTGATATACTGCCGGGCCATTATATGCCAACTATTTCCACCAACCTGCAAGCAGTCATAGCGCGCATTGCCACAGCCTGCAAGGCTGTCGGGCGGGCGCCACAAGAGGTTGCCTTGCTGGCCGTATCCAAGACCTGGCCAGCGAGTGATGTACGCGAAGCGGCTGCCTGTGGCCAGCGCGCCTTTGGCGAGAACTACGTGCAGGAAGGCGTGGACAAGATCGCCGCCCTTAGTGACCTGGATCTGGAGTGGCACTTCATAGGCCCCTTGCAGAGCAATAAAACCCGCCTTGTGGCCGAACACTTTGCCTGGGTACACACCTTGGACCGCCTCAAGATTGCCGAACGTCTGTCAGCGCAGCGCCCGGAACACCTGCCGCCTCTGCAGGTCTGCGTTCAAGTCAATGTCAGTGGCGAAAACAGCAAGAGTGGTGTGGCACCGGACGCAGTCACCGAACTGGCGAATGCGATTGCGCACTTGCCCAATCTGAAATTACGCGGCCTGATGACCATTCCAGAGCCAACTGAGGACACGGCACTTTTACGCGCGCAATTGGGTCTACTAAGCAAATTACGCGACAGTTTGAACAAAGCCGGGCTGGCGCTGGATACCTTATCCATGGGTATGTCACACGACTTGGAGTACGCGATTGAGGAAGGTGCCACAATGGTAAGGATAGGCACAGCGATTTTCGGTGAGCGCAGCTATACCGAAGCAGCAATAAAGGACGAGCGATGAGAATTACATTTCTGGGCGGCGGCAATATGGCTGCTGCATTGATAGGCGGCTTGCGTGAAAAAGGTTATTCGGCT
>DATJIB010000314.1:0-9652 GCA_035493575.1 Rhodocyclaceae bacterium
CCAGAAAGCCTTGCTCTTGAATAGCTCAGCCAAGACAAAGCGCAGGTCGTAACTCGGTACGCCATTTGTGCGGCCAGCGTTATACCAGGCGCGAGCGATGCGTTTGACCTCTCTGGAGTCTGGCTGCGGCGAAATGAATTCACGCCACAATTTCTCGACAATGAATTCAGCACACTGAGGTTGGCTGAGCAGAATATCCAAGACGGCATCGCCATCAAAATTACCGCTCTGCCCCAGTACGTTTTTCTCGCCGAAGTCATGCGCCATAGGGCGCCATTTGAACAGGCCGGTTTCCGGATCGACGCTCCAGCCGGTATAAGCCCGCGCCGCTTCCTTGATGTCCTGTTCGCTGTAATGGCCCTCACCCAGGGTGAATAGCTCCATGACTTCACGCGCAAAATTTTCGTTGGGGCTGCCTTTGCGGTTACTGGCCGAATCCAGATACACCACCATGGCCGGGTCCTTGGCCACGGCATGCAAGAGGTCGGCAAAGCTGCCCAGGCCACGTTCGCGGAACAACTGGTTCTGCCGCTGCATCACTGCTGCAGACTTGACCTTGCTCACACTAGAAACAAAGTGGTTGTGCCAGAACAGCACCATGCGCTCACGTAACTCGGTCGCGGGATCGGGCGTTTGCAGCAAGTTATCGACCCACCAGGCCCGCAGCAACAATGCCCGCCGAACCTGCTCTTGTTGGACAGCTTTTTTGGCGTCCTCGCTTTGGGCTCGCTGCTCGCGAATGGCCGAACGCGGCACGAACTCAGCCACATCTGGCGGTGCCGGCACCACGACCGTCGTGCCTATCGGTTTAAGTACCTGCGCAATAGCCTGCGCATGGCTCAGTTTGGCAAACGCATCGATCTCTTCCGGAGTGGCCCCAAATCCGACGCGAGCCAGAAAATGCCGCGCATCGGCCACGCCCATGCCAGGCGCTTCTTTGGGATTGGAAAAAGCATACGCATTAGCAAAGAGCCCAAGAAAAAGGGCTGCGTAGAGGTACTTCAGAAACTCGCGCGGCAACCAAGCTCGCATGAGTAGTCCCCGCTCAGAGTCGAAGTTTAGAAGCGATCCGAAGGAGGACGACGATAGATTTCGCGGCCGGCGTCATTGACGTCACGGCGCAATTGTCGACGCTCTTCCGGGCTCATCTGCTCACGCTGTTCGCGACGTTCCGCACGTTCTGCAGCGCGCTCATTGATCCGTTCATTGGCTCGACTGGGGGTTGCCATGGCCTCGCGGCGTTGCTGCAGACGCTCTCCTCCGCCCATGCGCGCACCATGGCCTTGCGCCAGCACAGGGCTGGTGGCAAAAACACATGCGCAAATGAGGAGAAAATGCTGTAGCTTCATGGTGTGCTGATTTTAGCCGATTACCCAGTCGATACCGCTTATTGAATCCATACCAAATCCACGCGGATTAGCAGATGGAGCCAGTTTGGGCTGGCACTGTAAGCACCCTGTTGCAGTATTCATGGGCTTTGTAATGATTTGTAATTTCAGCTGGCTGGCAAGCTGCCTTATCGTTAGGATTGCCGGCATATTTGTATCGAAAGCACCAATATGAACATGGAACAACGCCAAAAAATTCTCGTCGTCGATGACGACCTGCGCTTGCGCCAGCAACTGGAGCGCTACCTCAATGACCAGGGCTTTGCCGCCCGCAGCGTTGAAGGTGCGGCCGGACTGGACAAGGCACTCTCGCGTGAGCTCTACGATCTGGTCGTACTTGATCTGATGATGCCGGGCGAAGACGGCCTCTCGATTTGCCGCCGCCTGCGCGCTGCCAATAACGAAGTGGCGATCATCATGCTAACAGCCAAGGGCGACGATGTGGACCGTATCGTCGGTCTTGAGCTGGGCGCCGACGACTATCTGCCCAAGCCATTCAACCCACGTGAACTGGTTGCACGTATTCATGCGGTCCTACGTCGCCGCGCCGCCCCCTTGCCGCCCGGCGCTCCCGCCGAAGCCGACGGCAGCGTCACTTTCGGTGATGTCACGCTGGATCTGGCCACGCGCGAACTCAAACGCGGCGAGGAAACCACACGCCTCACCACTGGCGAATTTGGCCTATTGCGCGTGCTGGTCGAACACCCACGCCAGCCCATGAGCCGCGATAAACTGATGGAGTTGGCCCGTGGTCGTGAATACGAAGTGTTTGACCGCGCCATCGACGTACAAATGTCGCGCCTGCGCAAACTGGTCGAAGACGACCCTGCCAAGCCACGTTATCTGCAAACCGTGTGGGGCTTTGGTTATGTGTTCGTCCCGGATGGCAGCAAGCAGAGCGCGCAGTAATACGGAAGTCCCGCTTGATGGCAAACAGATGGATTAGCCAGTGACCAGCTTTGTGCCGCGTACCCTGCTGGTACGCACCTTCCTGTTGATTTCGCTGCTGATGCTGCTGTCACTGCTGGCATGGTTCGCTATTTTCACCAGCGTCGAAAGCGAACCGCGCGCTAGGCAAATGGCCCAAACCCTGGTCAGCGTGGCCAACCTGACCCGCGTGGCCCTGATCACGGCACACCCCAATTTACGTCGTTATCTACTGCAAGAGCTTTCTGATCGTGAAGGCATCCATATCTATCCGGCCGAAGAAGGTGATCAGATCGGTACTGCGCAGCCCCCGCCTTTCCTGCAAAGAACCGCCGAACTGGTGCGCGAAGAGCTTGGCCCGAACACACGTATCGTGCTGGAACTGAATGGTGAGCGCGCCCTGTTTGTGAGTTTTCGTATTCACGATGATGAATACTGGGTAGCTTTGCCGCGTGATCGCCTCGAGCGCAAACTGCCGCAGCAATGGCTGGGCTGGACCATCGCCATGGCTATTCTCGCCTTGATCGGTGCTTGGCTGGTCATGTCCCGCGTCACCCGCCCGCTCAAGGCAGTTTCATTCGCCGCCAAAGAGCTGGGCCAAGGTCGCACGCCACCGGTACTGCCCGAGGATGGCCCCAGCGAAATTGCTACTGTCGCCCATGCCTTTAATCAGATGAGCGCCGACCTGGCGCGTATGGACAGTGACCGAGCCCTTATTCTGGCGGGAATTTCGCATGACCTGCGCACACCGCTGACGCGCTTGCGCATGGGCATAGAGATGAGCGGCGCCGACGATCTGAGCCGCGACGCCATGGTCGCCGACGTCGAAGAAATCGACAAAACCATAGGTCAATTCCTTGATTTTGCGCGGGCCGACGATGGCGAAGCCTTTGCGCGCACCAATCTGCACGAGATGCTCAGCGAGGTGGTCAGCCGCTATGCGCGGGTAGGGATCGAGCTACTGGCAGACCTGCAGGAAAACATTGACGCAGAAATACGGCCAAAAGCCCTGCGTCGTGCCGTATGCAATCTGATCGACAATGCGGTACGCTACGCTGGAGACACTGATCCTGCCACTCCGATCAGCCTCTTACTGAAGCAAACTGGAAGTATTATTTTGATTGAAGTCGGTGACCGCGGTCCCGGCATCCCGCTAGAAGAAATTGCCCGACTCAAATTGCCATTTACTCGTCTAAATCAAGCCCGTAGCAATACTACCGGCGCCGGACTCGGCCTTGCCATCGTCGAACGCATCATGCGCGGCCATGGCGGCAAATTTGATCTGCTGCCCCGTGAGGGCGGAGGACTACTGGCACGCCTGAGCGTGTCAGCATGAGCTCGACGCTTCTCTTCGTTGATATTTCCTCGCACGGGTTTGGCCATCTGGCCCAAACCGCGCCGATTCTCAATGCCTTGGGAGCAGAACGCGATCTGCGCCTGATGGTGCGCAGCGGCCTGCCGCACGCCCAACTCGATCGCCGCATAAAAGTCCCATTCACGCATATCCAGCTCGCCAGCGATTTCGGCTTCACCATGCAGGATGCCCTGAGCGTGGATCTTGACGCCAGCGCGCAGCGTTATCGCGATGCTTTCGCCAACTGGTCGCAGCGTGTCGAATACGAAGCCGAAATGCTGACCAGCCTGAATCCTGATCTGGTATTGAGCAATGTTTCGCCCCTGCCTTTGGCCGGCGCCGCCTTGGCAGGTATTCCTTCGATTGCCATGTGCTCGCTGAACTGGGCCGATCTGTTTGCGCATTTTTTTGCCGATGCCGATTGGGCCCTCCCCATCCATACCGCCATGCAGGAAGCCTATGCATCGGCATTCAGCTTTATGGCGCTGACGCCGGGCATGCCCATGCAAAACCTTCCCAATCGGCACCCCATCGGCCCCATTGCCAGCATTGCTGAATCCACACGCAATGAAGTCGCTGATGCCTTGCGCCTGCCCAAACACAAACGCTGGCTGCTGGTCGCCTTTGGCGGGATTGCGCATCGCCTGCCGGTCGAAAGCTGGCCAGAAATGCCGGGCATTCAACTCATCGTACCGGCCGAATGGCAAGTCAAGCGCAGTGACTGCACCAGCTTCTCGGATGCGGCCCTGCCCTTTGCCGAACTCTTGCCGCATGTGGATGCCGTCTTGACCAAGCCGGGTTATGGCACCTTTACCGAGGCTGCCTGCAATGGCATTCCAGTCATGTATTTGCGGCGCTCGAATTGGCCGGAATCGCCTTATCTGGAAGCCTGGCTGCATCGGCATACCAAGGCGCTGGCGCTCACGCCAGCCATGGTTAACAGCGGCAATATCGCCTCCAGCTTCCATGCCCTGCTATGGCAGTCGGCACCAGCTTTGCCGCAAGCCACCGGCATTGCTGAAGCCGTCAGCCTCATCAACGATCAACTTGACGCCAATGTCACGATTGCCGCATGAGCACAAACATCACTCCCTATGAAGCCATCGGCGGCGAAGCCGGCGTGCGCCAGCTGGTCAAACGTTTTTACGAGCTGATGGACACCCTGCCGGAAGCCTATGGCATCCGCAAGCTGCACCCGGAAGACCTGTCCGGTTCGGAAGAAAAACTCTTCATGTACCTGTCCGGATACCTCGGTGGTCCGCAATTATTCGTCGAGAAATTTGGCCACCCCATGCTGCGCGCCCGGCATATGCCATTTGCCATCGCCAAGAGCGAAGCCGAGCAATGGATGCTGTGCATGCATATGGCCATGCAGGAATGCATCGCCAACGAGGACTTGCGCGGAAGAATTGCAAATGCCCTGAATGATCTGGCCCATCACATGCGCAACCAGGATCACGGGCAAGACTAGCAACTCTGCTATTTCGACATCCGCTCGAACTCCCAAAATCGATCTCGGGTTTCCGGCGTCGGTTCTTCCGCGTTAAAGAACTCATGCTCTTCCCGAGTCATCAAGTCTTTATAGCACTGATGTTGCACTGTCCCGACTTGCCCTGGCCCGATCGTGGAAACATTCAGCCATGCTCCGCCAATTAGCCGAGGACCTTTCACACCGATGGACAAATAAGGCAGCAACATAGCTGAGCCGTTCGACACTTCGAAGAGCGCGTCGCCATTGTCCGCATAGCCCATATGTCGCCAACGGAAATGCTTCCTGGCCTCAACGATGGCAAGCTCTCGTTTTGAAAAAGGCTTGGCTGGTTTCTTCGGCTTTTTTGAGGATGAACAATCACAAGTGATTATCTGCCCACCACAGGCGGGACACTGCTCGACATCGCAGCCGGGTACGTGATATTGGCCCTTAGCTACAGAGCAGTCACCGCAAGGTCTCTGCTCTGCACCCCAGTCAGAAGATTCCTTGCCATAAGGAACGCGCTCGAACTCCTTGCCATCTCTCCAGCAGGTGGCTTTACGCTGTGCTGCTGAAATTTTGCCGAGCCACAGATCCTTTTCCATGGACTAACCCTTCAGAAAAGTCTCTCGAGTCTGTCGCATACGCGATTTTTTCTTTCGGAAATTTCCAATGCGATAACCCACTAGGGCTCTACCAAATCCACACTGGCCTGTTTCTTCTGCAAGGCCCGCGCATTGCGGTGCCGGGCCATCAGGCGTGGATCATTGACGATCTCGCCTATGGTGCCGCCCACCACCATGATCACGCCGAGTAGTGGCAGCACCAGCATCAGACCAGAAATCCCGGCGATAGCGCCGCCGATGAAAATCATCAGCACGGTGAGTAGCGGATGCATGTGCAGGCTCTTGCCTACCGTCATCGGCATATAGACAAAGTCGTCAAGAATCCGCACGACGATGAAAAGCACCACGGCGCCGTAGGCCATGCCCGGTTGGGCCGGGAAGTCGGTGGCTGCCACCATGACCACCATCAGGCCGCCCACTACCGAACCGACGAAAGGCACCCAGGCCAGGATCGCGCAGATCAGGGCCAGGGCCAAGGGTGTGGGCATGCCCATCAAAGACAGACCGGTGGCCAGCGTAATCGTGTCGAGAATGGTCAGCTTGATCAGGCCCTGAAAATACGCTCGGGTGGTGCGGTCCACTTCGTTCAGCAGAAACAGGGTTTTCTCGAAGAAGGCATTCGGCACCGCATTGCTGATGAAGTGCTTGAAGCGGCGCCCGTCGCGGAGCTGGAAAAAAGTAATGAAGGGGGCCAGCAACAGAATCGGCAGCCACGAGCCCGCACTCATGACGACGGACTCAAGCTGCTCATCGACAAAATGCGAAGACCAGTAACTCAGCTGAGTGGAAGCCTTGGCAGCAATGCCGGCATCGGCCAGCACCGACCAGTGGCCCTCCAGCATCAAGAGCGTTCGATCAACCAGATGCTGACCACCGGCCACATAGCGCGTCAGTGAATGTTGCCAGTCCAGTATATGGCTGGCCAGCGTGGGAAAGCCCAGCACGCAGCAGCCCACCAGGATCGCGACGAAGACGCCCATGACCAGGCCAGTCGCCGCATCCACGCTCCAGCCACGCAGCACCAGCCAGTTCACAGGCGGCGCCAGAAAGTAATACACGATCAGGGCGAGTAGAAACGGCACCACCAGCCACAGCATTTTCTGGAACAGAAACAGCGTCAGACAGGTGGTGGCAATAATGACCAGCCAGATCAATGGCCCGGTGTCATGCGACTCCGGTTCGCGCGTGATCACAGCGACTGTTCCACACGGCGGCCAACCACTGACTCACGCAGACGTGCGCCGACGTGACGGGCCAGGTTGATGCCGACCTTCGAAGCAATCGTCACATGTGTGTGCATCAGATTGTTGAAGTCATCGCGGAAGAAAACCAGGATTTTGCAATTGCTGCCGGCCCGCGCCTGGGTCGCACGCGGAGCATTAGTCAGCAAGGCCAGCTCACCGAAGAAGTTGCCTGGGCCCAGATCGGCAATCAGATTGCGCGGACTGCCATGGCGGCAGATCACTACATTGCCTGAGACGACGATATAGATAGCGTGGCCTTCTTCGCCCTCATCAAAAAGCACCTCGTGCTGCAGATACTCGCGCTCATGCAGAAGCGTCGAGATGATGTCCAGCTCACTGGTGGTCAAGTCCTGGAACAGGGACAGCGCCCGCAGGCGCTCGTGGTATGGCTTGATTGCACTACGGCGAAAAAACGTAAACCTCACCCTGCTCCCCTTGTGAAATCAAGCTCTGGTCAATAAAGCTACCGCTTGCGCAGCAATTCCCTCGCCACGTCCGGTAAAGCCCAGCTTCTCGGTGGTCTTGCCCTTGATATTCACTTGCCCGATCTCTATACCCAGGTCGGCCGCGATATTCGCGACCATGGCCGGCGCATGCGGCATGATCTTGGGAGCCTGGCAAATAATCGTGGCATCGACATTGGCGACGCGCCAACCAGCTGCTTTGACGCCGTCCATGGCACCACGCAGTAGCACGCGACTATCGGCGCCCTTCCACTTGTCATCGGTATCCGGAAAATGGCGACCGATATCGCCCAAGCCTGCGGCACCGAGCAAGGCATCGGTAATCGCGTGCAGCAATACATCGGCATCCGAATGACCGAGCAAACCGAGGTGATAGGGAATCGTCACCCCGCCCATGATCAGCGGGCGGCCTTCTACCAGTGCATGAACGTCAAAGCCTTGCCCGACGCGGATATCAAAACTCATGCCGGCCCCGTTCGGCTTTGCAGGATCCAATCAGCAATCTGCATGTCGAAGGGATAGGTCACCTTCAGATTGCTACCTTCGCTTTCGATTAGTCGCGGCTGCAAACCAATGGCCTCGACCGCGCTGGCCTCGTCGGTCATTCCGGCTGACGGGGTTACCAGCGCCTCGCTGAGCACCCCATGACGGAACATCTGCGGTGTCTGCGCCTGCCACATGTGCTCGCGCGAAACTGTTTCAACGATGGCGCCGCCGATACCGTACTTCAGCGTGTCCGCCACCGGTACGGCCAGAATGCCGCCGACGTCGGTTTCGGTCACTCCAGAGATCAGCTTGTCGATCAGGCTATGGGTCAAGCATGGGCGCGCGGCGTCATGGACCATGACCCAGTCTTCGTCATCCACACTTTCGGCCATGGCAGCCAGGCCATTTCTGACGCTTTCCGCTCTTGTGGCGCCACCGCAGCGCAGAATCTTCAGGCGCCCGGCAAAGGGCAACCAGTTGAATCGGGCCCAGTGCTCATCGTCCTCGGCCAGCACGACAAAGACCTTTTCTATCTGCGGATGACTGGCGAGCACTGAAAGCGCATGCGAAATCATCGGGCCGCCTGCAAGAGGCAGATACTGTTTGGGTGCGGGACCACCCATGCGCTCACCGTTGCCGGCTGCGGGAACCAAGGCAAAATATCTCATGCGTTTATTGTAACGGCAAAGACCGGCTAAACTCGCAACATGCGTTCCCTACCCCCTGCCTTGCCCAATCCGGCCGATCTGTTTGCCCTGCTTGAAAATACCCGTAGCCCGGACAGCCCTGCGCGCCTGTTCTCTGCGCCGCAAGCCCGGATCATTGCCTACCGCCCCGAAGAGGTCTTGCCAGCCCTGCAAACACTGGGCGAAAAGACCCATGCCGGCCTCTATGCCTGCGGCTATATCAGCTACGAAGCCGGCTATGCCATGCAAGGCTTACCCTTACCGGACTTTGTCGATACAGGCGCTCCTTTGCTGGATTTCCAGTTGTTTGCCGACTCACGCCAACTCAGCCCAGCCGAGCTTGATCAATGGCTAGGCAGCCTTGCCGGCAATGATGAAACCGCCATCTTTGACGCCCAGCTCAGTGAAGACGAAGCGACTTACAGCCGCAAGATCAAACGCATTCAGGACCTGATCAAGGCCGGCGATACTTATCAGGTCAATTACACCCTGCCATATCGCTTTCGCTACAACGGCAGCCCGGCAGCCTTGTATCGGGCTTTGCGCCAGACCCAGCGAGTTGAGTTTTCCGCCTTCCTGAACTTCCCCGAGGCGCATGTCCTGTCGCTCTCGCCTGAATTATTTTTGAGTCGCAGCGGCAAACAAATTCTGACCCGGCCAATGAAAGGCACTGCTGGCCGAGGCAGCACGGCGGCTGAAGACGCTGCCATCGCCGAGCAGCTGCGCAATGACCCCAAATCGCGTGCGGAAAACCTGATGATCGTGGATCTGCTGCGCAATGACCTCGGCCGCATTGCCCTGACCGGCAGCGTCAAAGTGCCTTCGCTCTTCGACATCGAGACCTTTGAAACACTGCAGCAAATGACCTCCACCATCACCGGCGAGCTTGCTGCGGGTGCCAGTGTGGCCGATATTCTGCCCAGCCTGTTTCCTTGCGGCTCCATCACCGGTGCCCCCAAACATCGCACCATGCAGATCATTGCCGAGCTGGAGCAAGCACCGCGCG
>DATJIB010000315.1:0-3387 GCA_035493575.1 Rhodocyclaceae bacterium
TACCGCGTTGGCTTCACCCGCGATGCGGATGAAAAAGAAGTCATCTACGGCCTGGTGTGGCCACTGCTCGAAGCCGAAGATGAAAACACCGAAAGCGCCAGCCAGATCGAAGCTTTGCTAAACCAATATGGCGTTGAGCAAGTCCTGATTCTGGAACATCGCTTCCCGGTCGAGTACTGCGACGATTGCGGCTCGCCGCTCTATCCAAGTCCGGATGGTGAGATCGTGCATGCTGAGTTACCCGAGGGCGACTCGGAGGCAGTGCCTCGCCACTTACATTAAAGTTTGTAAGGCGTAGCGTCGATTGCTGTGGGTTTGCCGCTGACGAGGTCGGCTAGCAATTGCCCGGAGCCACAAGCCATGGTCCAGCCCAAGGTGCCATGGCCGCTATCCACAAACAGATTGCTGTAAGAGCTCACGCCAATATAGGGCACATTGCCCGGCGTAGCCGGACGCAGCCCGGTCCAGAAAACCGGCGCTTCATCACTGCTAGCCTGAGGAAACAGCTCTTGGGTGCGTTTGATAATTGCCTCGCAGCGCACCGGGTTCAATTCGGTGTTGTAACCATTGAACTCAGCGGTACCTGCAATGCGCAAGCGCTGGCCCAAGCGTGAGAACACCAGTTTGTGGCCGTCATCGGTCACGCTTACAAATGGCGCAATCGCGTCATCACGCAACTTCAAAGTGGCCGAATAACCCTTGCCCGGATAGATAGGCAGATTGATATTCAAAGGCTTGAGCAGCAAAGGCGTGTAACTGCCCATCGCCACGACATAACGATCAGCCGTCAACAATTCACCATTACTCAGGCGCACGCCGCTGATCTGGCCGGCTACGGTTTCCAGCTTGACCACATTCACGCCATAGCGATAACTCACGCCACGCTCAAGGCAACGCTTAGCCAACTCCTGTGTAAATTTGCAGGCATCGCCGGATTCATCTTCAGCGGTGTAAGTACCACCGACTAGCGGCACACTTGAATATTTGAAGGATGGCTCAATCTCAAGACATTCAGCAGCGCTTTTCACAATACGGTCGCAGCCGAATTCGCGCATCAACGCCGCTTGCGGCAATGAATGTTCAAACTCACGCTCATCGGTGTACACATGCAGGATGCCGCGCTCAAGATGGTCGTACTGGAGCTTGAGCTTATTCCGCAAAGCCTGCAATTGCTCGCGGCTATGCAGGGCCAGCTTGATGATGGCGATGATGTTGGCGCGGGTGCGCGCGGGCGTGCATTCACGCAGGAAGCGCAGACCCCAGGCCCACTGCGCCGGGTCGGCACGCAAGCGCCACAGCAGCGGCGAATCCTCATGGCCCAGCCATTTGATGATGTAGGGCAAGACGTTGGGGTTGGCCCAGGGCTCGGCATGGCACACGGAAATCTGCCCGCCATTGGCAAAGCTGGTCTCCAGCCCCGCCTGGGGCTGCCGATCAACGACCGCTACTTCATGGCCGGCATCGGCTAGATACCAGGCTGCCGTGGTACCCACCACACCAGCACCAAGGACAAGGACCCGCATGTGTGCATTCGCGCTTAGAAAAGGATTAGGCTTATTATACCGACCACCCCATTCGCAAGCAGCACGAGGACAAAATGAAAAATACTGATGATGATGAGCTCAAAGCTCGACTCAGCCCCATGCAATATTACGTCACCCAGTTTGCCGGCACTGAAAGCCCCTTCACGGGCGAATACTGGAACACCAAGCTCGACGGCACCTATAAGTGCATCTGTTGCGGCACGCCTCTATTTGAATCAACCACCAAATACGATTCCGGCTGCGGCTGGCCGAGCTTCTTTGCCCCAATAGACAAAGACAAGATCACCGAAATCAAAGACCTCTCGCATGGCATGGTTAGGGTTGAAGTGCGCTGCAAAAATTGCGACGCCCACTTGGGTCACATTTTTACTGATGGCCCCCAGCCAACCGGCGAACGCTATTGCATCAACTCCGCCTCACTCAATCTCGAAGAGAAAAAGTAAGCAGCACTTATAATCACACTCATGAAAATCTTCTTCGACCTGCTGCCCGTCATTCTTTTCTTCATCGCCTACAAAGTGTCCGACATCTATGTCGCCACTGCCGTAGTCATCGCCGCCACCTTCGGACAAATTGCATTCGTATATTGGAAGCATCGCAAGGTCGACACCATGCTCTGGGTCAGCTTGGGTTTGGTCGTCGTCTTCGGCGGCGCCACCTTGATCCTGCATGATGAAAACTTCATCAAGCTCAAACTCACTATCTTCTACTGGCTGTTCGCTGTCGTGCTGCTCGGCGCGCAACTCTTCATGGGCAAGAATCTCATTCGCAGCCTACTGGTCGCACAAGCCGATTTAAAACTTCCAGACAACATCTGGCGCTTGCTCAATCAACTCTGGATAGGCTTCTTCGCCTTCATGGGCGGCTTGAACCTCTACATCGCCAACACCTATAGCACCGACACCTGGGTCAACTTCAAGATGTTCGGCAGCATGGGCTTGATGGTGGTCTTCCTGATTGTTCAGGGCGTCATCATCTCCAAACATATTCAAGAAGAGTAAACAAGCACCACTCTCTTCGCATCAACTAAAGTCAAAAAAGGAAATCACATGCTGTACGCCATCATCGGTGAAGACGTTCCCGAAAGCCTCGAACGCCGCCTCTCGGTCCGCCCTGCCCACCTCGCCCGCCTTGAAGCACTGAAGAACGAAGGCCGCCTCTTCGTCGCCGGCCCCTTCCCTGCCATCGACTCCAACGATCCAGGTCCAGCAGGCTTCACCGGCAGCCTTATCGTGGCCGAGTTTGCATCGCTGGAAGAAGCAAAAGCCTGGGCAGCAGGCGACCCGTATGTTGGTGCCGGCGTCTACAGCAAGCCAGCCACCGTCAAACCATTCAAGAAAGTGCTGCCTTAAATATCATGAGCACACCTGAACAAATGCGCAGCCTGCTGGCCACGCTGGAACCCACTGTCATCGAAGTCATTGACGACAGCGCTCTCCACGCCGGCCATGCCGGCGCGCGCGATGGCGGCGGCCACTACCGCCTGCACATCGTCTCGGAACAATTCAGCGGTAAGAAAACCATGGAACGCCATCGCATGGTGCACGCTGCGTTGGCTTCACTCATGCCACAGGCGATTCACGCTTTGAGTATTACGGCGAAGGCACCCAGCGAAAATTAATTGGCATCAGCACAAACAAAAATGGCGAACCATTTAGTTCGCCATTTTTGTTTATTGCCTAGTTACTTTTAAATCGCCGCAAGCGCCGCGTTAAACGTCTTGCTTGGCCTCAGCACATTAAATGCCTTGGTTGGGTCAAGGCGGTAGTAGCCGCCCAGATCCATCGGCTTGCCGCCCGCTGCAATCAACTCGGCAATGATGGTTTTTTCGTTATCACCTAGC
>DATJIB010000316.1:0-4133 GCA_035493575.1 Rhodocyclaceae bacterium
AGCTTCAAGCTATTGTTTGTATTGGCTTGTATCACCCATCCAGGGTTCTTATCCTGCGGCGCAACCAACACCACCATATAGCGGGGTTGCGGCGGTGCCTGAGTCGAAACCACGAAGGCCAAAATCGCGGCAGTGGCGAAACCACCGACTGAAAGACTGCGCCACAAAGTGAGATTGTTCCACCACGTCACCGCTGCCGTCACGCCAGCACGACCAAGTTGTAGCGTATTTTGAATACGTGGCCACAGTTGCCGTGATGGCTCCATGGGCGGCGCCAGATTGGTCAAAGGCAGAAGCTTGGCCTCCCAATAATCAACGGCACGGCGCAATTCAATATCGCTGATCAGCTGGCGTTCAACCTCGGCGCGACGTTCGGCGGAGAGCGTACCCAGCACATAAGCACTGGCAAGCTCATTAAGTTCTTCATTCATCCCAGACACTCCCGTAGCGACGCAATCCCGCGGCGTATCCAGGCTTTGACAGTGCCCAGCGGAGCTTTAACTCGCTCCGCAATTTCACTGTGCGAGCAACCATCAACATAGGCAAACAGAATGCTATTGCGCTTGGGCGTATCGAGGCGATCAAGGCAACCCTGTAATTGACCGAGGTCGGCATTCATTTCAAAAGCCTCCGCCAGCTGCGTAGATGCCTCGAATTGGCCATCAGCTTCCAGCGCTTCCAATGTTTCCTCATCCACCGAGACATTGCGCAAATCCTTGCGCACCAAGCTTAAAGCGCGATGGCGGGCAATGCTGTAGATCCAGCCACGGCCAGATCCACGCTCAAAATCGAAGGTGGCGGCCTTGGTCCAGATGCTGACAAATGTGTCGTGCACAACATCCTCCGCAATCTGCTTGTCGCGCACGATGCGCAACACGACACCGAGCAAGCGCCGCGATTCCTGTTTGTACAAACCCTGCAAGGCCTGTTCGTCACCGGAAGCGCAGGCGCTTAGCGCGGCTTCGTAATTGAAGTCCTCATCTACAGCCAAATCAGCTCTCCGCCATCGTCATGGATAAAACATCGAATCGCGGCCAGTATAGATGAGGCATGCTGCTTACTCAGCCTTTGAGAACAGGTAGTCGGCTTGGTAACTCACGGTTTCCTTCTTGCCCTTGGTGTCAGCGTTACACGCAGAAGTTGGCGCAGTGCCCCCCTTGGTTTCCAGGCGCTGGATATAGGTCACACCATTCCAGCCCCCGCTACCCGTGGTCGGATTGGCTTTGACGAGTTGTAGCGGAATATTGCCGGCACCATTGGGTGACACAGCGAGCTGGGTGCCGGTGATCTTGACGCCATCAGCGCTTTCCCAAGTGGCAGGTGGGCCGTAATACTTGCCGACTTGCTTGCCCTTGCGATCATTCAGCACTGCATCCGGGCCAACAAATGCCCATTCAAACTGGCCGGCAGCGTCCTTCTTTTCGCGGCACTCGTATGTAATCAGGCCAACGCCAACGGTTTCGAGCACCACCTTATTGCCGGCGGGCAGCTTGATGCTCTCAGGTAATTCGGCATGTGCCGAAAGGCAAGCGCCCAAGAGCAGGACGGCAATACTGGCATGCAAAGCAGAAACTGGGGATGCATTCGACTGTACGTTCATGGTCAGACTCCTTTAGAGGGTTGGGTTATCAGGCAAAAAAGGCGCTGATACCTGTACTAGTTTTGGGAGGCCGAATTGGATGCACGGACTTGAAAATAATTTTGCTTTAGCGATTTCCGCAAATTTTTGCTGAGTTTTTAAGCGTCTGATGGAATAATCAGTCTCATCTGTCGCCACTCATCCCCATGGATACCGCTACCACTCTGCCTAGGCCAAATGTCAGCACCGAAGAGCACGAACCGCCTCAGCGCGTCGTGAAGGTCAGGCGCGATTACAACACCTGGGTGGCCAACGAGACCATGGAAGACTATGCGCTGCGCTTTACGCCGCGCAGCTTCCGGCGCTGGACAGAGTTCCAGGTTGCCAATACCGCTTTTGGCGCGGCATCCTTCCTGGTGCTCGAGGCGGTGGGTGCCACATTGCTGGTCAACTTCGGCTTTATCAACGCGCTGTGGGCCATCCTGATTGTTGGCCTGACCATCTTCATGACCGGGCTGCCAATCAGTTATTACGCTGCCCGCTACGGCGTGGATATGGATCTGCTGACGCGCGGCGCCGGCTTTGGCTATATCGGCTCGACCATTACCTCGTTGGTATATGCCTCGTTCACATTCATCTTCTTTGCGCTCGAAGCGGCCATCATGGCTTATGCGCTGGATATGTTTTTCAGCATCCCGCCCGCCTGGGGCTATCTGATTTGTGCCCTGGCAGTGATCCCTTTGGTCACGCACGGGATTACGGCCATCAGCCGACTGCAAACGATTACCCAGCCGATCTGGCTGATCTTGCTGGTGCTGCCATTTATCTTTCTGGCTTTCCAGAACCCGGGCATTTTCTCCGGCTTGACTCAGTACGGTGGCAGCGATGGCAAAGGTGCCGACTTCAATTTCTATCTGTTCGGTGCGGCCCTGACCGTGGGGATTGCGCTGATCACGCAGATGGGCGAGCAGGCCGACTACCTGCGGTTCATGCCCGAGCTCACCACCAAGAACAAGAAGCGCTGGTACTTCAGCATGCTGATGGGTGGGCCGGGTTGGGTCATTCTCGGCGTGATCAAAATGCTCGGCGGCGCCCTGCTCGCTTATCTGGCCTTACGCAGCCTGGTACCGCTGGAAAAAGCGGTTGATCCCAACCAGATGTATCTGGTCGGCTTCAAATATGTCTTCGACAACACCTGGATGGCGATGGCGGCCACAACCGTGTTTGTGGTGATCTCGCAGCTCAAGATCAATGTCACCAACGCTTATGCCGGCTCACTGGCCTGGTCGAATTTCTTTGCCCGTCTCACGCATAGTCACCCCGGCCGAGTGGTGTGGGTGATCTTCAATACCCTGATTGCCTTGATGCTGATGGAACTGGACGTATTCCAGGCCTTAAAGCAGGTACTCGGTCTGTATTCGAATATCGCCATTGCCTGGATGATGGCCGTGGTCGCGGATCTGGTGATTAATAAACCGCTCGGGCTGTCGCCGCCCGGAATCGAATTTCGGCGCGCCTATCTCTATGACATCAACCCGGTTGGTGTCGGCGCCCTGCTGATTGCTTCGGTGCTGTCAGTCGCATCCTTCTTTGGCGTATTCGGCGCCGGCATGCAGGCTTTTTCTTCGGTGGTAGCCATGGTGACCGCGCTGATCAGCTCGCCGCTGATTGCCTGGTATACCAAAGGCAAGTACTACATTGCTCGGCCGGATGAGCCGGGCAAGAAAAACGTCAGCTATTGCTGCGTCTGTGAAAAAGCTTATGAGGCAGACGACACCGCCTATTGCCCGGCCTATCAGGGTCATATCTGTTCTTTGTGCTGTTCGCTGGATGCCCGTTGCCAGGATCTGTGCAAGCCTCATGCGCGGCTATCGGCGCAATGGGCGAGTTTGCTCAAGCGCATTTTGCCGCCATCGGTGGGCTCGTATCTGGAAACCGGCCTGGGTCACTATCTGATGCTGATGTCGGCAATTCTGCCCGCGCTTGCCCTACTCTTCGGGCTGCTCTACTTTCATGAAGTCGAGAGCCTCACTGGTGAGTCAGAAGTGCTGGTCTGGCGCTTGCGCCAATCCTTCCTCAATGCCTATGCGGCGTTTGCGCTGGTCAGCGGGATTGCGGCTTGGTGGCTGGTATTGACCAACAAGAGCCGGCAAGTGGCACAGGAGGAATCGAATCGGCAGACGCATCTGCTGATGGAGGAAATCGATTCACACAAACGCACCGACGAGCAATTGCAGAAAGCCAAGCGCGTGGCCGATCAGGCCAATATGGCCAAGAGCCGTTACATCACCGCCATCAGCCACGAGCTGCGTACGCCACTCAATAGCATCCTCGGCTACGCCCAGATTCTGGATGGCGATGAAGCGATTCCGCCGCATCGGCGCCAGGCGGTGAATGTGATTCGGCGCAGCGGCGACCATTTGCTCTCGGTGATTGAAGGCACGCTGGATATCGCACGCATTGAAGGTGGCAAGCTCACCTTGTCAGTTCAACCAGTCGACTTCCATGACTTGATGGAACAGATTGTGCGCATGTTCGAGCTACAGGCGCGCAA
>DATJIB010000317.1:0-2720 GCA_035493575.1 Rhodocyclaceae bacterium
CTGACACAGGAGGCGCTGGCGCAAGCAGTGGCACAGGAGCTGGCACAGGCTTTCCCGGATTGGCCACAGCCGCTATGGCACAAGGTGATCGCAGAGAAGCGTGCCACTTTTGCCTGCACGCCAGCTTTGTCGCGACCGGCGCAGCGCACTCCGCGGCCCAACTTCTACCTTGCAGGCGACTACACCGCGGGTGACTATCCGGCCACTATCGAAGGCGCTGTCAGAAGCGGCGTGCTTTGCGCGCGCATGATTCTGACGGCGTAAACAGCAATTTCTGTTAAGCTAAACCCATGCACGGACATCTTTACCATTTCCTGCTGCACTGGGGCATCATGAGCTTGTCGCTGTGGGTGGCGAGTCATGTATTCAACGGCATCACTTTTAGCAACAAGTCATCACTGCTGGTGTCTGCTCTGCTGCTGGGATTTGCGAATGCGATTATCCGCCCGTTGCTGATCCTGCTCACCCTGCCGCTGACGCTGCTCACCTTTGGCCTATTCCTGCTGGTGATCAACGCACTGATGATCATGCTGGTCGCGGCGTTGGTGAAGGGCTTCCGCGTGTCGGGTTTCTGGACCGCGCTGTTCGCCAGCATATTCATCGCGCTGTTCAGCTTCTTCATTGAATGGCTATTGCCCGGCAGCAGTCCCATCTTCGTTACCAGCGGACAAACGCTCAGCATCTGAGCGCCGCATCCGTTAAAATGCGCGCTTTGCCTCAACGGAACGCGCGATGAACTACCAGGCCCCGCCCCAACACCTCAAGGATCGCGTGATACTCGTCACCGGCGCCGGCCAGGGCATAGGCCGCAGCGCAGCGCTGGCGTTTGCCGCGCAGGGTGCGACGGTGATCCTGCTTGGGCGCAAGGTGAAGAAACTGGAAGCGGTGTACGACGAGATCGAAGCTGCCGGCGGGCCGCAAGCGGCCATTTTCCCGCTGGACCTGGAAAAAGCCGGCGAAACCGAATTCAATGCGATGGCCGAAGGTCTCTACCAGCAACTGGGCCGCCTTGACGGCATCCTGCATAATGCCAGCCGCTTCGATAACCTGAGTCCGCTGGAGATCCAGACGGCAGCGCAATTCAACGGCATGCTGCAAGCGAATCTGGTTGCGCCATTTGCGCTGACCAAAGCTTGTTTGCCATTGCTGAAACGCGCGCCGGACGCTTCGGTGATTGTCACTTCGACCACCCATGCGCACCAACCTGCCGCATTCTGGGGCGCACATGCCATTTCCAAAAGCGCCGCCGAAACACTGGTGAAAATCTGGGCGCAGGAGCTGGAAATCTTCCCGCATATCCGCATCAATACCGTCATTCCCGGCGCGGTGCAATCGCCGCAACGCAAGCAGTCGCACCCGGGTGAGCTGCACAACTTGCTGCCGACGGCGGAATCCATCATGCCGCTTTATCTGTATTTGATGGGCCAAGACAGCGTCGGCATCAGCGGTCAATGCTTCGAGGCGCAGCAGCCGGCATGAACTGGCTGATCGCCAAATATCTCGTTACGGCCGGCGTGGTAGTGCTGGTGTCGGAAATCGCCAAGCGCAGTGACAAACTGGGCGGACTGATTGCAGCGCTGCCGCTGGTGACGATTTTGGCGCTGATCTGGCTGCATGTGGAAAACCAGCCGATGGAGAAGGTGGCGAACCACGCCTGGTACACATTCTGGTACGTGGTGCCGACGCTGCCGATGTTCCTGGTATTTCCGTTCCTGCTGCCGCGCCTCGGCTTCTGGATGACGCTGCTCGCCTGCGTCGTACTTACACTCGCCTGTTTCGGACTTTGGGCGCTGGCACTGCGCCGCTTCGGCATCGAACTGCTGTAGAGCCTATTTCAGCCATATTCATCCGTCGCACCGGCCGATTGCGGGATGCAGTGCAAGGCGTGGACTGCGCGGTGTAGTCATTCTCCACAAGCAGTCCGCAACGCGGCAATGCGCCCGCAATCAGCCGGCCTTTCAGGTTGAGTCCGAGTCCGGTGTCTGCGGCGTTGCACCTCTTGCCAATGGAGCAACCATTGGCTGCGCGCCGCGCCTTGCATCCATCCGCACCCGGACTCAATGCGGCGGATGAATATGGCTGAAATAGGCTCTAACTGTCGCGCAGTCGCGCCAACGCCTGCTCCAGGCGCTCCACCCCGTACACTTCGATATCCTTGATCGCCTGCTTGGGCACGTTGGCCTTGGGCACGATGGCGTGCGTGAAGCCCAGTTTGGCGGCCTCTTTCAGACGCTCCTGACCGCGCTGCACCTGACGTACTTCCCCTGCCAACTCAACCTCACCAAATACTATAAGTTTATTCGGTAGTGGTCTGTTTTTTAGTGAAGAAACAATTGCTATCAATACCGCCAAATCGGCTGCCGGCTCGCCGATCTTGACGCCGCCGACAGCATTGATGAATACGTCCTGATCAAAGCAGGCCACGCCCGCATGCCTATGCAACACCGCCAGCAACATTGCCAGCCGGTTCTGCTCCAACCCCACGCACAGCCGCTTCGGATTCGGTGCATGCGCCTCGTCCACCAACGCCTGCACCTCGACCAGCAACGGCCGCGTGCCCTCCTGCGTGACGGTGATGCAGGAGCCGGCCACCTGCTCCGCATGATGCGACAGGAACAATGCGGACGGATTGCTGACTTCGCGCAGCCCCTTCTCGGTCATCGCGAAAACACCTAATTCGTTCACCGCGCCAAAGCGGTTCTTGAACGCGCGTATCAGGC
>DATJIB010000318.1:0-3136 GCA_035493575.1 Rhodocyclaceae bacterium
GCAACTAGATAACATCTATCGCGCTCTGAGTTCACACGCACTGGTGAAAGTCGTCCTTTGACCGACACCCTGCCAGACATCCTGTTCAAGGAACTCGGGCAGGTTGCCTATGCCCCAACGCTGCAGGCCATGCGTGATTTCACCACGCAACGCACCAGCAACACGCCAGATGAAATCTGGCTCCTCGAACACCCTCCGGTTTTCACTTTAGGTCTTGCTGGCAAACCGGAGCATCTGCTCGGTACGACAACAATTCCGGTCGTCAATATCGACCGTGGCGGCCAGATTACCTATCACGGCCCCGGTCAGCTCGTTGCCTATCTACTCCTGGATCTGAATCGCCGCCCCTACAAGGTGCGCCAGCTGGTTGAACGCATGGAAGCGGCCATCATCAATCTGTTGGTTGAATATGGCGTCAAGGCCGAGCGTCTGGCGGGTGCGCCGGGCGTGTATGTTGATCGCGCCAAGATCGCTGCACTGGGGCTGCGTGTGCAAAAAGGCTGTACTTATCACGGCCTGGCCTTGAATGTGGATATGGATTTGGCGCCCTATCAGTCCATCAATCCTTGCGGCTACCCGGGCATGGCTGTCACGCAACTGCGCGATCTGGCTCCAGAGAGTAAAATGGCGACTGTTCGCGCCGATTTAGCGCGACATCTACGAGAAGCATTGAAATGACCGCACCCGAAAAGCAACGCGGCGCAGCCAAAACGGCGCGCATCCCGATCAAGATCGTGCCTCTGGCGGAAGCGCTCAAGAAGCCCGACTGGATACGCGTCAAGCTTGCGCCGGCCAGCAGCAAGTTCAGTGAAGTCAAAGAAATCCTGCGCGAACAAAAACTGCATACCGTTTGCGAAGAGGCCTCCTGCCCCAACATCAGCGAGTGCTTCGGCAAGGGCACGGCCACCTTCATGGTCATGGGCGACTTGTGTACCCGCCGCTGCCCCTTCTGCGATGTCGGCCACGGCAAACCTTTACCGCTCGACGTTGATGAGCCGCGCCATCTGGCAGAGACCATCGCCGCGCTGAAGCTCAAGTACGTGGTTATCACCAGTGTCGATCGTGATGACTTGCGCGATGGTGGCGCCAAGCACTTCGCCGATTGCATCAACGAAACACGCCGTCTATCGCCGAATACCACCATCGAAGTGCTGGTACCAGACTTCCGTGGTCGCCTGGATGTCGCGGTGAACATCATGACCCTGGCACCACCAGACGTGATGAACCACAATCTGGAAACTGTGCCACGCTTGTACAAGGAAGCGCGCCCGGGTTCGGATTACTCGCACTCGCTCAAGCTGCTCAAGGACTTCAAGGCCAACAATCCGAATGTGCCGACCAAGTCCGGCATCATGGTTGGCCTCGGCGAAACCGACGAAGAAATCATCGAAGTCATGCGCGATCTGCGCGCTCACGATGTGGATATGCTCACCATCGGCCAATACCTCGCACCTTCCGGCCACCACCTACCGGTGCGTCGCTATGTACATCCGGACGTATTCAAGCACTTCGCCAAGCTGGCTGAAGAGATGGGCTTCTCGCATGCAGCCTGCGGCCCCATGGTTAGATCGTCATACCATGCTGATCAGCAGGCGCATGAGGCCGGTGTTGTTGGTACTTAAGAGTACGCCTCTCAGACGATCTCATCCATACAATTCCCCGCTACGCCAGCCCATGCTCTTTAAGCCGGCGGTACAAAGTCCGCTCGCTTAGGCCCAGTGATTGCGCCAACTCTTTTCGGGTCCCGTCAAATTGGCGCGCGTAATTAACAAACTCCGCATCATTTAGATTCTTAGCGGCCAGTGGCGGAGCTGTGTTGCCGAAATCCAAGGGCAAATGCTCGGGCTTGATTTCACCATCGTCTGAAAATAGGCGGGCACGTTCGAGCACATTGCGTAACTCTCGGATGTTACCCGGCCAGGCATGCTGTTTGAGTCGCGCTATGGTCTCTGGCGTAGCATGCATTTTTACAGCAGCGTTTGGATTACGCTGCAGGAATGACTCAACGAGCAATGGAATATCGTCTACGCGCTCCCTGAGGGCGGGAAGGTGAATGGGGAACGCACTAATCCGGTAGTACAGGTCTTGCCGAAAGCTGCCATCGGTGACCATTTTTTGCAGGGGCTTATGCGTCGCTGCAACCAGACGAAAATCTGCGACCTGCGTTTCCACACTACCGACTCTCCGATATGTTCCCGACTCGATCAGTCTTAGCAGTTTGACCTGCATAGCCAAAGGCACATCACCGATTTCATCCAGAAAAATAGTGCCGCCTTTTGCTGTTTCAACCAGCCCCGCTTTGCGTGCAGTTGCCCCCGTAAAAGCGCCTTTCTCGTAGCCGAATAATTCGCTTTCAAACAGCGTTTCCGTTAGCCCGGAACAATCCACCACCACAAAGGGACCTCGTGCGCGCGGGCTGGCCTCGTGGACGGCGCGTGCAAAAAGTTCTTTACCCGTCCCCGACTCGCCCAGCAGCAGCACGGGCAGCATGGAGGCAGCCACCCTTTGCAACTCTCCCAGCGCCCGATTAAATGCGGGCGATTTACCGACAAGCCCCTCGTTACTCGGCTGCGCAGAAGCATGACGCACCGTTTGCAGGCGCTCGACAAAACCCACAACCCGATGTTCAGCATCAATGATGGGGCGTAACTCAACATCAACGTGCTCAGGTCCCCGTGGCGTATGGTGAATATGTAGAACGCGATCCGGACCTTTTGTCGCCAATGCGTTTTGCAAGGGGCAATGCTCACCCGCCTGGTCACAGGGAACCGAGTAGTGATGTGAAATGGCGTAGCACTTATGACCCACATAGGGCTTGCCCGCTGTACCGAACTGGCGTTGATACGCGGTGTTGGCGGCGAGGATTTCGTAAGCAGTGTTCATCACAATCATGGGTGCCGGCTCATGATCCAAATAGGAAATGAGTGCCTGTATTTGCGAGGCATCGAGAATGTCGGGAAACTGACTCATTGTGCGCACCTATTGAAATTCACACCCACTGCCAAAACTGCCATTTGGCAGTATGGCACTGCCAAATGCTTCTGTCACCGTTGACGGCACACCATTTTGGCACCGGCGAATCGGGTATGTAACCATTAAAAACAAGTAATTAAGCGCATTGCCTTGATGTGGCACA
>DATJIB010000319.1:0-5308 GCA_035493575.1 Rhodocyclaceae bacterium
AGCCGCAATGGGCGCCGCCATCACTGGCGGTGCAGGGGTAGGCTCTGTAGCACTAGTGGGAATCTTGGTGAAATCGAGACTGAACGGGTCGTCATCGTCCTCGTCCGCCCCTTGAATAGCGGTACTCTCCTTGGCAGGAGAGGGTTTACGAGAGCTTCCGGACACGGATGGGGGCACGATGGTGATTATTTATCGACAATACGGTTGATAGGCATGTTTTAGCACAATGCCCGCAATTCCCGCAAATTGAAAGTAATTGATTAAGCTCATTTTACCTTCCCTTCCGACCCAGACCTAGAGCCAGCAGCAAACCCCGATGGATTGTGCGGCATAAAGCCGACACTCCTAATCCATTGTAGTTGCTTGTTTGAAATGCGGAAAGTGAAAATTCAAGGCGGTACTGATAAACCGGCCACTTAATGAGTTTAACGACAGCTGAGCGGCAAGATTAAGCCGTGCTTAGTAAAAATTCCGCCAGCCCTTTGAAGAAAGCTGGCGGAGCCTTCCGGCATGCGGTGAGGGCCTAGAAGCTGCCGCGCAGGCCTATCATCACAGTCCGCCCGCCCATGGGCGAAATATCCTTGAGTACGGAAGTACTCAGGCGGATTTCCTGGTTGAGTAGATTAGAGGCTTTGAGAAAAACTTCACTGCTTGGCAACTGCGATCTGATCTTGTAGGAAAGCAAGGCATTGACCAGAGTGTAGCTGTCGGTGGGAAGCTCGTTGGCCGCAACGCGGTTTTGTTTGCCCGCATACATTGCATCCAGGCGCGCGCCAAAATCGCCCAGCTTGTAGTCCAGGCCCACGCCCAGGTGATAAGGTGCAATGCGCGGCAAGGGCTCACCAGTGTTGCGATTGCTGGCGCGGACATAATCAGCCTTGAAGCGCAAGTCCAAATCGCCGGTACCTTCATAAACGTGGAATTTGCTCTCTGCTTCCAGACCCGAGAACTGTGCCGGCACAGCTACCAGCTGCGCCTCGGGCAAACCATCCGTGACCGGATTGATCAGGCCATCTGCAGCGCGCGTATTGCCGGTATTGAACAGGGAGATGTAGTTCTGGAAGCGTGTGTAGAAAGCGCCAATGCTGGCCGAGTGCGGGCCCTTGCGCCAACGCAACTGCATATCGATGCCGTTGGATTTTTCTACATTCAGGTCTTTATTGCCGAGCTCGTATTGGCCAGTGGCAGGGTGCGGGCCATTGGCGAACAACTCGTTGTAGCTCGGCGCTCGCTCCGTATGCGAGAAATTGGTCGCCACGGACAGCGTATCGCTGAGCGTGTACAAGCCACCGGCCGCTGCGCTACGCGGTGTGAAGGTGCGTTTTTCTGCGGCACCGAAACGCGGTGTGCCGGGATTGTTGGGGTCGTCCGGTCCGCCACCAGCAGAACTGATGTCTACACTTTCAATGCGGCCGCCAAAGGTGAGCTTGAGTTTATCCAGCGGCCACTCTTCATACATATAAGCGGCGCGAGATTTTGTATTGGTTTGCGGCACCAGTGCTTCGTCGCCGAGGGCGCTGAAGTTGGAGTTGTGAAACTGCAAACCGATGACACCGTTCAGCGGGCCGAGCTTGCCGTGAGTGGCTTCGATCGAAGCTTCATCACCCTTGTTATTGAAGGTCGTACCGATGGCACCACCTTCAATCTCCTGGTGCTGATAGTCGGTGTGCGCATAACGCACTTTGACCTTGCTGATAACTGAACCAAGGTCGCGCATTTCACCGGCGAAATCCACGCGTTCCGATTTCATTTGAATACGCACATCCGGTTCAGCGACCGTGCCGTAATTGGAGTTGTAGCTTGAGTACGATAGACCGGCATAGCCGCGATCAAACGTCAGTGATGCACCGAGCGCGCCACCATCGCTCTTGCTGCTGCTATTGGGCAAGTAACCATAAGCTTCATTGGCTTGCGGCGATTGTGCGCGGCGTTGTTCCGAGCGCGCAAAGCCGGGGATTTTTAAATCTTCAGTGGTGCGCTGGAAACCATCGGCATGAATGGCCAGGGTGCCGTTGCCTGTTTCAAGCACAGCGCTGCCGCTACTTTCCTTGCTGGCGCCACCGGAGTGCAGCTCATAACGGCCACTTGTGCCGTCAATTGCATCCTGAGGAATTCGGTTGTCGACAGCATTGACCACGCCGCCGACAGCACTGCCTCCATACAGTAGTGCGGCTGGGCCACGCACAACTTCCAGCTGCTCAATTACCAGTGGGTCAATCGGTACCGCATGGTCGGCGCTGAGTCCGGATACGTCGAGTACGCCAACGCCGTTCTGCATGATTTTGATGCGATCAGCGTCAAGGCCGCGAATGATGGGGCGCGAGGCATTCGGGCCAAAGTTTGAGGCGCTGACGCCCGGTATGCCGTTAAGCGTTTCGCCTAGTGTGCTGGCGCCCTTTTGCGAAATCTCGCGATTGTTCATGACGCTGGTCGGTGAGACCAGATCCAGCAAACCACTGCCCAGAGGGTTGCCTGTTACAACGACAGGAGCAAGTTCCGTCGCTTGTTCGGCAGGGTGAACGCTTTGTGCCATGACGGCGGAGGTAGAACATGCCGCGGCGACAGCGGCGGCGGTTTTGAGTACACGCAGCCTGGCGTGTACGGGGAATTTCTTTTGCAACATGAATAACTCCTGAAACGCAAATGACATGCGTCGACGAGTCAAGCCAGTCGACGAACGATTAACTGAATTGCGTTACAGGGTTGGCGGGCCTTGTTGGCGTGCCTGCGGTGCAGGCAGGGCTGCGCGGCCGATGAGACAGTGCGTGGCGAGAACATAGCTCGCGTTGATGGATGGCGCAACAAAAGTACTACTGGTCAGGCCGGAGCCGAGGTCATGTGCGGCGAGACAGAGCTCACACACATGTGGCGGCAGGTCCTTGTCCTGGGCTACCGCATGCTCGACCGCGTGTGCACCTGCCAGTGCTTGTGCACACAGCAGGAGAAACGCCAGCAGCAGATGGGTAAGCCGTTTATGCATCGAGTTGTACGTCTTGGTCAGTCAGCCTGTACCAGCAAGCCCTTGAGATATTCGCCTTCAGGAAAGGCCAGGTCAACCGGATGGTCAGCCGCGCCTTGCAAATGCTTGATGATGCGCGCGCTGACTTTGGCGTCACGCGCCGCGCCGGCCACGATGGACTGGAACAATTCTGCGCCAATGCCGCCGGAACAAGAATAGGTCATCAGCATTCCGCCCGGATTGAGCAGCTTGAAGCCTTGCAGATTGATCTCTTTATAAGCCCGTGTGGCCCGATCGACATGCGCGGCCGTCGGTGCGAACTTGGGAGGATCAAGAATGATCAGGTCAAACTTTTCGCCAGCTTTTTGCATGTCGCGCAGCATGTCGAAGACATCGCCTTCGCGCCATTCGTTTTTCTTGGCCAACAGTTCTGGGTTCAATTCCAGATTGCTTTGCGCTGTTGCTAGTGCTGGGCCGGAGCTGTCGATGGAGATCACTTCACTGGCATCGCCGGCCAGGGCTTGCAGGGAGAAACCACCGGTATAACAAAAGCAATTCAACACACGCTTGCCAGCGGAGAGCTCACGCGTCAGGCGGCGATTGTCGCGTTGATCCAGATAGAAGCCGGTCTTGTGGCCGCTGCTGTAATTCACGCCCATGCGCACGCCGTGTTCATCAATGATTGGATCTTCGGCAGGGGCTTCGCCATGCACCCAGCCGGTAACGGGCTCGAGGCCTTCGAGCTTACGCACGTCGGCATCAGAGCGCTCGTACACACGCTTGCAGCCCGTGGCGAGAACCAGCGCATCCACAATCGCGCTGCGCCATTTGTCGGCGCCGGTGCTGGTCAGTTGAATCACCACCATGTCGCCATATTGGTCAGCGATCAAACCCGGCAAGCCATCCGACTCGGCATGGATCAGGCGCAGTCCGTTCTCATCACGCAGCTCGGGCAGCGCGCGCCGGCGCGCCACGGCGGCGGCGATGCGGCGCTTGAAGAACGCATTGTCTATGGTCTCGGTCGGATCAAAAGTCCAGATACGTGCACGAATCTGCGAGCTTGGGCTCCAGGCTGCACGTGCCACCACCACATCACCAGCCATGATTTCTACCGTATCGCCGGGACGGGCGCGTCCTTCCAGCTGCCCCAGGGCACCAGAGAATAGCCAGGGATGGCGGCGTTGCAGCAAATGTTCTTTGCCGGGCTTGAGTGAGATACGAGCGGACATCGGGGGCGGACACCTGAATAGTTAGCGGCGAATTATAGAGGAGGGGGATGGCTTAGCCTAGCATTTTATGCAACAATGTTGCACATGAATGCCGAAACTGCCCTCAAAGAACGCCGTTTGCGTGCCACCCCGGCCCGGGTGGCCACGCTGGATGTGCTGCTCAACGCCGGCCGCGCCTTGACCCATCATGAGGTGGATGAAGCTTTGGCTGCTGGCGGGGAACGTCTGGATCGGGTGACTTTGTATCGCACCCTGGATTTCCTGGTGGCGGAAGACCTGGCCCATCGACTGTCCGGCGAGGACCGCAGCTGGCGCTTCTCTGCACATCCTGCCAATAGCGGCCACGCCCATCCGCACTTTTGCTGTGAAGCCTGCGGCGATACGCTGTGCCTGGGCGGCATGAACCCCGCCATGGTGGTGGGCCTGCCCGAGGGCTATGTATTCCGTCAGGCCGAGCTGACGATTCGCGGCCTCTGTCCAAGCTGTAACGCCAAGGCCGCCGCCTGATTTATTTTTCGCCCTTAAATGCAACTGAGTTGCTATAAATGACCACAGATAAACGTATCCCCATTACCTTGCTGACTGGTTTTCTGGGCGCGGGTAAAACCACGCTCCTGAATACGCTGCTGTGGCAAAAGCAGTTTGAAGACGCGGCGGTGTTCATCAATGAGTTTGGTGATGTCGGTGTCGATCACTTGCTGGTTGAAAAAATCGACGAGGAAGTCGTGCTGCTCGACTCCGGCTGTATCTGCTGCAGCATGCGCGGCGATTTGCCCAAGGCGCTGCGTGATCTGTTCTCGCGTGCCCAGCGCAAAGTCATTCCGGTACCCAAACGCATCCTCATTGAGACCAGCGGGATCTCCGATCCCGCCCCGGTCATCCATACCCTGCTCAGCGATCACTACATCGCTGAACGTTTCCGCTGCGATGGTGTCGTCACGGTGGTGTCCGCCAGTCACGGCATTGACCAGCTCGACAGTAATATCGAAGCCCTCAAGCAAGTCGTGATGGCAGATCGTTTGGTCTTGAGCAAATGCGATGTCGCCACGCTTGCCGAAGTGGATGCCTTGTCACAACGCCTGGCGGCTTTGAATCCAGGCGCCGCACAAATTCGTTCCAG
>DATJIB010000320.1:0-4742 GCA_035493575.1 Rhodocyclaceae bacterium
GTTGGAGTCTCTCGGGCGCCACCCGCGCCGAGCGCGGCTTGCCCGATGACGATACGCATAGCTGGCGCTTTGGCTTGACGCGCATGTTGCTGGGCGTGGCCTTGCCGCAGCGTGATGGTGAGCTGTTCAAAGACACTTTGCCTTTCGATGCCATCGAAGGTGTGCGCACCCAGGTGCTGGGGCGCCTGCTGGGTTTCATGGATGCGCTGGAACTGGCCATGCAGCAATTGGCGGTGAGCCGCAGCGTGGCCGAGTGGGCCGAACTACTACCCCTGTTGTGTGAACGGTTTTGTCTCGACGAAAAAGACCTGAGCTTTGCCAGCGCCAGCGATCAGCGCGCCGTGCAAACCCTGCGCAGCAATCTGCAACAACTGGCCAAGTCGGCCGCGCGCGCGCAATGCGATGACGCCGTGCCGCTGGATGTGATGCGTGTGGAGCTTGAAGTCCGCCTTGCTGCGATGCCGCCAGGCTGGGCCTTCCTCGGCGGCGGCGTGACCTTTGCCGCCTTGCGTGCCTATCGCGGCATGCCGGCACGCGTGGTGTGTCTGATCGGCATGAACGATGGCCAATTCCCGCGCAACCCGGCCATTCCCGGCTTTGATTTGCTGGCCAAGCATCCGCAGCTGGGTGATCGTGAATTGCGCGCCGAAGATAGACACGCATTCTTTGAGGCGCTGTTGTCGGCGCGTGAATATTTGCATGTGAGCTATGTTGGTCGCGGTATCCGCGACAACGCACCGTTGCCGCCCTCGATGCTGGTGGCCGAGTTGCGCGATGCACTGGATGCAACGGCTGTTGTGGAAAATGGCAGCGCGAGTGAAGCGCTGACGGTTCAGCATCGCCTGCAGCCTTTCTCGGCGCGCTATTTCGATGGCAGCGATGCGCATCTATTCAGCCATGCCACCGCCTATGCCCGCGCCAGTGCCGCGGCTTTGGGCGAGCGCGTCGTAGCCCAGCCTTTCCTGACCCAGGCTTTGCCTGAAGCGCCGCCTGAGTTGCTGGCGATTACGCCGCAGCAGTTCGTGGCTTTTTTCCGCAGCCCGTCGCAACACTTGTTGCGTCATCGGCTCGGTATTCATCTGGAAGAGAGCGAAGGCTTGCTCGCCACGGTCGAGCCTTTTGTGCCGGATGGCCTGGAGCGTTACTGGCTACGCACGCAGCTGGTGGAGGACTGGCAGTCCGGTGTGCAGACACATGCGCAGGCCTTTGCGCTAGCCAAGGCGCGCGGCAGTTTGCCGCATGGCGCGGCCGGTGCAGTCTGGTTTGATCGCCTCTGGGGTGAGTTCGCCCCATTCGCTGAACGCGTGGCAGCACAGGGGGGAACCCTCTTGCCGCCGTGCCGTATCGATCTGTCTGCGGCTGAGGTGCATATGCAGGGCAGCATCGCCGGCTTGCAGCAGGTCGGCGATGAGCTTGTGTATATGGACTGGCGCGTTGGCGATATTCGCCCGGTGGATAAATTGGTGCTGTGGCTCAACCACCTCTTGCTGCATGCAGCCGGGCAATCCTGCACCAGCTTGCTGCTGACGCCGTCGGAGACTTGGCGCTTGGAAGCAATGCCTGGAGAGGTGAATGAGCTTATCGAAATGCTGTTTGCCATTTATCACCGTGGTTGCAATGAGTTGTTGCCATTTTTCCCGTCTACCTCGTTGACCTGGCTCACCGCCCAGCGCGACGGCAAACAGACTTATTGGCTAAAAGATTGGCACCCAAGCGCATTCAATAGTCGCGCTGAAAGTAGCGAGCCCTATAACGATCTGGCCTGGCGCGATTGCGATCCTTTCGATATTGATTTCGAACGACTGGCCGGACAGATTTACGGCGCCATGCTTGAGCAGGCGGATGCGGAGTCGGCTGAATGAGCAAGATTCTGCATATCCCGGATGTGAAACTCAGCGGTCTGCAAATGATCGAGGCCAGCGCCGGCACGGGCAAGACCTGGACCATCGCGGCCCTGTATCTGCGCCTGCTGCTGGAGCGTGCGCTGCCGGTTGAAAAAATACTCGTCGTCACTTACACCAATGCGGCAACGGCCGAATTGCGCGCGCGGATACGCTTGCGTCTGGTCGAAGCCCAGCAAGCCTGTGTTGCAGGTGATGCCGGCGAAGATGAAGTGCTGCAGGATATTTTCAAACGTGTGAAGCCTGCTCAAGCGCAAGTGCTGCTCACTCTGGCGCTGGAAAGTTTTGATCTCGCCGCGATTCATACCATCCACGGTTTTTGCCAGCGTGCCCTGGCTGAGCGTGCGTTTGAAAGCGGCATGGCCTTTGACAGCGAGCTAGCCAGGGATGACAGACGTGTGCTGCATGAAGCCGTTGAAGATTTCTGGCGGAGAGAGATCGTCAGCAACGATGATCCGGTGTGGCTGGGTTGGCTGCTGGCGCAATTGCCGGGGCCGGCGGTCTTGCTGCAGCAACTCTCCGCCCAGTTCGGCAAACCGTATTTGTTGTTGGTGCCGGCACCACCTGTCGATGAAAAGGCCGGACTAAATTTTGCGGCAACTTTTTCCCGAGTGCAGTCTTTGTGGGCACGTGAAGGCGATGCTGCGATTGCGCAATTGCTTGAACATCCGGGTATGAATCAAACCAGCCACAAGCCAGGTCAGATTCGTGCCGCGGCTGAAGCCTGCGCTGCCTGGTTGCAAGGCAGTGCCACTTTGCCCATGCCGGAAGTGCTTGAGCGCCTCAGCGCCCGCAAGCTGACTGAGAAAACCAAGAAAGGCAACACGCCGCCCGAGCATATTGTGTTCGCCGCGCTGGAAGAATTGCTGGATGCGGCACTCGCTGCCGAGGCGGCGTTTGCAGCGAAGTTAGGCCACTTGTTGCAGCGCGCTCTGGCCGAGTGCGAAGCGAATGTGCGCGCCGCGCGTCAGCGTTCTGCCACGCGTTCATTTGATGATTTGCTACTGGATCTGCATGCGGCCTTGCAGAGCGAGGGTGGTCCTTTGTTGGCTGAGGCATTGCGCCAACGCTATGCCGCGGCCTTGATCGACGAGTTTCAGGATACTGATCCGCTGCAGTACGAAATTTTTGCCCAGATATTCAGCCCGCAGCCTGTGGTGGAAACGGTTGCCGCAGTGCCTGTTGCAAGCGGCCAAACACTTTCTCTGTTCGATGAAGTCGCTCCAGCATCCGCACCGCAGTCAGGTCTGCTGATCTTCGTCGGCGATCCCAAGCAGGCTATCTACAGTTTCCGTGGTGCTGATTTGCGCGCCTATATGCAGGCTCGCCAGCAGGCTGGTGATCCTTTGGTGCTGAATACCAATCGTCGTTCTACGGCTGAACTGATCGCGGTGGTGAATACCTTGTTCGGGCAGAGCCCGCGGCCTTTCCTTGATGAGGATTTGGCCTTCGAAAAGGTCCAGGCGCCAGACACCGCTCCGGCGCCAATTCTGCTCGATGGCAAACCGCTGCCGGCGCTGGACTTGGGGTTCATGCCGCGCGGCTAGCGTGAACAAAAAACGCTCAAGTCCGGCGAGACCAAGCTCGGCACTATTACCAAAGACCGCGCCAATCCGAATATTGCCAAGGCCGTCGCCAGTTCAATCGCAGCATTGCTCAGCGCCGCGCAAGCGGGCAGGGTTGTTGTTGACGATAAGGGTAAGCAGCGCAAGCTCGAAGGGCAGGACATCGCTGTGCTGGTCAAGTCGCACCATCAAGGCCAGCTGGTACATGATGCGCTGCAAGAGTTAGGCGTAGCCAATGTGCGTTACGGCCAGGACAGTATTTTTGAAACGCAGGACGCGATAGAGGTTGAGCGCATTCTGCTGGCAATCGCACACCCTGCGCGAGAAGGCCTGGTGCGCTCAGCCCTGGCGACACAACTCATGGGCGTGCGTGGTGATGAGCTCGCTGCACTTGACGGTGAAGCCTGGCTGCAACGCATGGAAGACTTCCACCGTTGGCATGTGCTGGCGCGTGACTTCGGCTTTATCCGCATGTGGCGCAGCTGGCAGCAAGAAGCGGATGTTGCACCGCGCTTGCTGAGTCTGCCTGATGGCGAACGCCTGATGACCAATCTGCTGCATCTGTCCGATCTGCTCGCGACCTTGGCGCATGATGACAAGCTGAGTATTGAAGCCTTGGCCAAACATCTGGCCGATGCACGCAATGATGAACGCAGCGAAAACAATAGCGGCGAAGGGCGTTTGCTGCGTCTGGAAAGCGATGAGAATCTGGTGCGCATCGTCACCATCCATACTTCCAAGGGCCTTGAGTACCCGATTACCTATTGCCCCTTCCTGTGGGATGCAGCGCTCAGGGATAGACCCGGCCCGGTGCGTTATCACGACCCTGCCCATGATCATTGTGCGGCGCTGGATTTTGGATCGGCAGAATTGGAAGCGCATCAGGAGATCGCTCATCATGAAAGCCGCGCCGAAGCCTTGCGCCTTGCCTATGTAGCACTGACGCGCGCACGCCAGCATTGCGTGCTGGTGTGGGGCGCGTTGAAGGATGCAGAGTCTTCACCGCTGGCGTGGCTGCTGCATGACAGTGAGAAACTGGATTTCGCCGCGCTCAATGACAGCGAACTACGCAATCGTTTGCAGCAGTGGCAGCGCGAGTGTGAGCACATTGCTGTTACCGATATGTCCGAAGCAAAGGGCGAGCCCTTCGTCGCAATCCAAGAAAAGCAGCATGAACTAAAGGCATTGCCCTATCCGAGCCGTGCCATGCTGCCTTGGCGTATGCACAGCTTCACCGCATGGTTGGTCAATCCGGGGGAACGCGTTCCCGACTCGG
>DATJIB010000321.1:0-8086 GCA_035493575.1 Rhodocyclaceae bacterium
ATGTTTCATATCGTCCTCTACCAACCCGAAATCCCGCCGAACACCGGCAACACCATACGCCTCGCCGCCAATAGCGGCTGCACCCTGCATCTGGTCAAGCCACTAGGCTTTGATCTGAGCGATGCGCAGCTACGTCGCGCCGGAATGGATTACAGCGAGATCGCTGATCTGCGTATTCACGAAAACTGGGAGGACTGCCTCGTCGCATTGAATGGCGCTCGCCTTTTCGCCCTCTCAACGCGCGGCACTACCCGCCATGACAAGGCTGACTATCAAGCCGGGGATGCATTTGTGTTTGGCCCAGAGACGCGTGGCCTGCCGCAGGACTTGCTCGATTCCCTACCGATAGAACAGCGCATACGCGTGCCCCTGGTGCCCGGCAATCGCAGTTTGAATCTGTCTAATACGGTGGCGCTGGTGGTCTATGAAGCCTGGCGCCATCTGGATTTTGCTGGCGGCAGTTAGTTCTCTGTCCGAGCATCGCGGCTCATCAGTTCGGCCACCGCCGCGGCAGCTTTGAGCTTGCCATCGAGCACGGCACAAACCGCACGCGTGATCGGCATCTCTATACCCAGCTCCGCCGCACGCTTGGCAACTTCACGCGCAGCTGGTACGCCTTCGGCCACATGGCCAAGCGAAGTGACAACCTCTTGGAGCGTCATGCCGGCAGCCAAGCCCAGACCCACGCGGCGGTTGCGTGACAAGTCACCGGTACAAGTCAAAATCAAATCGCCCACGCCTGCCAAGCCCATCATGGTGTCGCGCTTGCCGCCCATGGCTTCGCCAAAGCGGGTGATCTCGGCCAGGCCACGTGTAATCAGCGCAGCGCGAGTATTCGCGCCTAGCCCAAGGCCATCGCAAATACCGGTGGCAATCGCCAAGACATTCTTGACTGCGCCACCAACCTCGGCACCGACGACATCGTCGTTGGCATAGATGCGCAGGTGGTTGCCATGCAGCTCCTGCGCCATACGTGCCGCAAATTCAGCATCGCTGGAAGCCAGAGTAATCGCGGTCGGCATACCTTGCGCCACTTCGGCAGCAAAGCTCGGGCCCGTCAGCACGCCACACACAGCAGGATTTACTTCGCTCACCACCTGATGCGGCAGCAAGCCGGTGCCAGCCTCCAGCCCTTTGCATACCCACAGAAAAGGCAGACCCGGAGCGAGTGTGGCAAGGGCTTGCGCGGTACTGCGCAAGCCGGCCAGTGGTGTGGCAATCAAAGCGACATCAGCGCCTTGCAAGGCAGTTGCCAAATCGCCTTCAACTTTTAATGCTGGAGGAAAAGGAAAGCCCGGCAGGAACTGACGATTTTCACGGTCGGCTTGCAGCGCGGTGACTTCACTCGCGGCATGACTCCACAAGGTCACCGAATGACGGGCGGCGAAAGCCAGGCCCAGCGCAGTTCCCCAGGCGCCTGCGCCGAGAACGGAAATCTTCATGAGTGCGCCTTACAGTCCGGAGACTTGCTGAACGCGGACAAAGCCACTCTGGCCGTCGCGATGTTTGACCTGGACCCAGCCATTCGATACCGGGGCCAACATTTCAAGGACCACGTCACGCTCGGTTTCAAACACCAGTGCCGATTTGTCGTCGGCCTCCTTGCGAATTTGGGCGCGGTCGGCGCGCACCAGCAACATGCGCTTTTCGCTGAGATTTTTCTTCTCGATCCAGGCCAGGGTGCCTTGCATATCGCGCACCTTGATCCAGCCTTCCATCGGCACCAGCGCTTCAACTGGGGTGCCGGCATTGATGATGTAAAGCGGCTTGCCCTTGTTGGAAGGCGAGTCATACATGATGGCCGGAGCCGTCACGGAACGATAGTCCAGCGCATGAGCAGAGAGTGTGGTCAGAGCCAACACCAGGGATGTGACCACGCCTGCCGAGATGCGCTGGATATTCATGCTTATTGCACCGGGCTGGCGTTGGCCTGCATTTCAGCTACACGTTGCTGATACACGGCTTCGAAGTTCACTGGCGACAGCAGGACGGGTGGGAAACCGGCGCGATTGACCGCACTAGCCACCACTTCACGTGCAAACGGGAACAGGATGTTCGGGCACGCGATGCCGAGGATAGGTTCCATATCTTGCTGTGGCACGTTTTCAATACGGAACAGGCCGGCTTGATTGACCTCCACCAGGAACACGGTCTTGTCACCCACCTTGGCTGTCACGGTTACGTTCAGAGTTGTTTCGAAGATGCCCTCGCCAACAGGAGTAGCTGAGGTTTGCAGCTGCACTTCGACTTCAGGCGTTTCGGCTTCCATGAAGATATGCGGTGCATTCGGTACTTCCAGGGACAGATCGCGAACGTAGGTTTTTTCAATATTGAAAACAGGCTGGGCAGCAGTGCTCATAAAAGAGTAGTCCAGTAAGAATTAAGGATAGGGAATGGGTTCAGCTTAACGCAGAACCATGACATTTTTTGTTGTTGGCCCGCTCCGCTCAACTAGCGAGGAGTGGGTCCAAACCGCCGGCGTGATCCAGGGCGTGCAGCTCGTCGCTGCCACCGACGTAGGTGTCGCCAATGAAAATCTGCGGCACCGTACGCATACCGCCGGTGCGCTCCAGCATTTCGTCTCGACGCGAAGGGTCAAGATCAACCCTGACCTTTTCGATCTCAGTCACGCCCTTACGGCGCAATAACTGCTCGGCACGAATGCAATAGGGGCAGACACCCGTGGCATACATCAGGATCTTGGGCACGACGATTTCCTTACTTTTCTACCGGCATGCCGGCGTCTTTCCAGGCGGTTACACCACCGTTGAGGACAGTAGCCTTGTCATAACCGCTCTTTTGGAGCAGTGCGCTGGCTTTAGATGCCTGACCGCCCTCGCCACAAATAATAATGGGGCGATTTTTGGATTTTTCAAGCTCACCCACTCGACGCTCCAAATCAGCCAGTGGAATATTGCGGGCATTCGGCAGATGACCGCTGCCAAAGGCGATCGCATCACGCACATCCAGCACGATGCCATGCTCTTTATTCAGCAATTGCACGGCCTCCTGCGCGCCTACGCCACCGCCCTGGTCCATCAAGGTCCAGACCCAGCCTGCCAAGCCAAGTACGGCCCCAGCCACCCAAAAAACATTTTGCAGCAGAAAATCCATGATTAAACCCAGGTAAATGATTCAGCAACGCATTCCGGACCAAGCCGATGCGCGGGTATTATAGAATAGGAACCTACGTAAGCCCTATTGCCCGCTGCTCCACCATTCCAGCCAAGATCATGAAGAAAATCGTCCTGTTGCGCCACGGCCAATCCACCTGGAACGCCGAAAACCGTTTTGCTGGCTGGTGTGATGTCAATCTGACCGAGCAAGGCCTGGCCGAAGCCCGTAATGCGGGCCGGCTGCTACGCGATGCCGGCTTCACCTTTGATATCGCCTACTCCTCCTTGCTGCGTCGTGCATTGCGCACCATGTACACCGCGCTGGACGAGATGGATTTGCTATGGATACACACCGAACATTCGTGGCGCCTGAATGAACGCCATTACGGTTCGCTGCAAGGCATGAACAAGGCCGAAACGGCCGACAAGTTTGGCGAAGAACAAGTCAAGATCTGGCGCCGCAGCTACGACGTGCCGCCACCGCCACTCTCCATGGGCGAGGCGCTGCAACTGGTCAAGGATCCTCGCTATGCAGGCATCAACCCAAGCGACTATCCGCGCGGCGAGTGCCTCAAGGACACCGTCTCGCGCTTTCTGCCTTACTGGCACGACACCATTGCGCCCATGGTCAAGAGTGGCAAGCGCGTCATGATCGTCGCGCACGGCAACAGCCTGCGTGCGCTGGTCAAATATCTCGACGACATCTCCGACCACGACATCATCGACCTCAACATCCCGACCGGGCAACCGCTCGTATATGAGCTCGATGACGACATGCGTCCAACCAAGCACTATTACCTTGGCGACGAAGCTGCCATTCAGGCCGCGATTGACGAAGTGGCCAACCAAGGCAAGGTTAAATAATCTGCGCAATGCCGTGCTGCGCAGACTGATTCTTGCTGCCTTGTTGGCAGCTGCTACTTCAAGCCAGGCCCAAAGCGACAGCCGCACCGAGAAGCGCGGGGAACTGCGCGACTTGCAAGGACGCATCGAGTCTTTGCGCAAGGATCTCGCCAAGAGCGAGGAAAATCGCTCCGAGGCAGCGGACAATCTGCGCGAAACCGAAACCGCTATTTCGAATAGCAACCGTCGCCTGCGTGAGTTGGGCGATAACCGCGCCGAGCTCAAACGCGAGCTGGCCGACCTCGAAACGCAATCGCAAAAGCTGGAACGCCAAATCAGCGCTCAACAGGCGCATATCAGTGGCCTGCTCTATCGCCAGCATCTGCGCGGCGATGCCGATGCCCTAAAGCTCTTGCTTTCCGGCCATGACCCCAATGAGACCGCGCGTGACTATCACTATCTGACCTTACTCTCCAAGGCCAAGACCGAGCTAGTTGGCGATCTGCGCAACTCCTTGGCGGAGAAGCAAAAGCTCGCGGACGCGGTGCGCGACCGTAACGAGCAACTGGCCGAAAACGAGAAGAAACAACAGGAGCAGCGCCAGTCTTTGCTGGCACAGCAAAAGCAACGACAAGTCGTTCTGGCCAGCATTGCCGGCAAGATCAAAAACCAGCGCCGTGAAATCGAAACGCTCAAGCTCAACGAAAAGCGCCTAAGCAAACTGATTGAAGGGCTGGCGCGCATTGTCGCCAAGGCGCCGCGCAAACGTAGCGAAGCGGCGCCAAAGACCAATAGCGGCAGCGGTCCGAGCACGCCAAGTATCCGCAATGAGCGTGAACCTGATAGCGGCTTGAGCGGCGAGTTCGCGGCCTTGCGCGGCAAGTTGCGCCTGCCCGTACGCGGCGAAATCAACAATCGCTTTGGTAGCCCGCGTGCCGATGGTGGCACCACCTGGAAGGGTGTGTTCGTTCGCGCCAACGAAGGTGCTGAGGTCAAGAGCGTGGCGCCAGGCCAGGTGGTATATGCCGACTGGCTTAGAGGTTTTGGCAATTTGCTTATCATCGACCATGGCGACGGTTACCTCACTATTTATGGCAACAATGAATCGCTGTACCGTCAAACCGGCGATAAAGTGAAGTCTGGCGATGTCGTGGCCAGCGTTGGCAACAGCGGTGGCAACCCGGAATCGGGTTTATACTTTGAACTCCGACATCAGGGGCAAGTCCTAGATCCCTTGAAATGGGTCAATTTGCGCTGAAACATACTGAAATATCTTCAACGCACTTTTTCGTCATACTGGTTCGCTTTCCCCCTCCTCCCCGAAACGGAGTTATCAATGCGCAGCAAGCTGCAAAAATTCGGTTTGATCATGTTCGGTCTGGTGACCGGTATCCTGCTCAGCCTCAACTTCTCCGCCAATGCCCAAAAGGAAGCCACTGCTGGCTTGCCGGTTGAAGAACTCCGCGCGCTGGCCGATGTATTCGGTGCCATCAAGGCCGGCTATGTCGAACCTATCGATGACAAGACCCTGATCACGCACGCAATCAGCGGCATGCTCTCAAACCTTGATCCGCACTCGGCGTATCTTGATGCCGAAGCCTTCAAGGATCTGCAGATCAGCACGCAAGGCGAGTTTGGCGGTCTTGGTATTGAGGTCGGCATGGAAGACGGCTTTGTCAAAGTCGTCTCGCCGATTGAAGATACCCCCGCTTTCCGCGCCGGCATCAAGCCAGGCGATCTGATCGTAAAACTTGACGATACGCCGGTCAAAGGTCTGACCCTGAGTGAAGCTGTCAAGAAGATGCGCGGCAAGCCCAAGACTTCCATCATCCTGACCATTGCACGCAAGGGTGAAGCCAAGCCTATCGTTGTGACCCTGATTCGCGAAGTGATCAAGGTGCAAAGCGTGAAGTCCAAGCTACTCGATGATGGTATCGGTTACGTCCGTGTCACCCAGTTCCAGGAAGAAAGTGTCTCCGATCTGGCCAAGCATCTGGACCGTCTCTACAAGCAAAACAAGGAAGCCAACAAGGGCGAAAACCTGAAGGGGCTGGTCCTCGACTTGCGCAATGATCCGGGTGGTTTGTTGAATGGTGCCATCGGTGTTTCGGCGGCTTTCCTGCCAACCAAGACCTTGGTCGTCTCCACCAAGGGCCGCGCTGAAGACGCCAATCGTCGCTATCTCGCCGCGCCTGAAGACTATCTGCGTGGCAGCAAGAATGATCCGCTTAAGCTTGTGCCGGATGCAGTCAAGGATGTACCGATGGTAGTCATCATCAATGGTGGTTCGGCCTCGGCTTCTGAAATCGTCGCGGGCGCCTTGCAGGATAACAAGCGTGCTTTGATTGTTGGTACGCAAAGCTTTGGTAAGGGCTCTGTGCAAACAGTTCTGCCGATCTCGCCCACTACGGCGATCAAGCTGACAACGGCGCGTTACTACACGCCGAACGATCGCTCGATCCAGGCCAAGGGGATTACTCCTGATGTGATCGTCGAAGAGTCAGCCAATGGCACTTCCAGTACTCGCATGCGTCTGCGTGAAGCTGATCTTGAGCACCATCTGACCAACGATAAGGACGTCGAGAAGACTGTTACGACAACGATTATCGAGAAGAAGATCAAGCCAGCCGACAAGACTAACGACAAGGGCAATGACAAAGCACCGACCAAGAAGAACAAGGATGAAGACGAGGAAGATATGCCTCGCCCAGCGTTCGAATTCGGCGCCAAGAATGACTTCCAGTTGAATCAGGCGGTCAACCTGCTCAAGGCGCTGCAAGTCATGAAGCGCTAAAAACTCCGCGCTCTCGCAAGTCACGACAACGCGCCTTCATGGCGCGTTGTCGTTACAAGGGGCGCAATACGGGATATCAGAAGTGAACGACGATCAACTCATCCGCTACAGCCGCCACATCCTTCTGCCGGAGATCGATGTCGAAGGCCAGGAACGTCTGCTCAATGCACGCGCCCTCATCATTGGCGCGGGCGGCCTCGGTTCGCCCGCGGCGCTGTATCTGGCCGCGGCAGGGGTGGGCACGATTGTGTTGGCCGATGGCGACACCGTAGATATGACCAATCTGCAGCGCCAGATTCTGCATAGGGCCGATACGGTCGGCCAGGCCAAGGTCTTGTCCGGACAGAAAGCCCTCGCCAGCATGAATCCTGAATGCGTGGTGATTCCACTCGAAGAGCGTCTGGATCAGGCCCGATTGGAAGAGGAGGTTGCCAAAGCCGATGTGGTGCTCGATTGCTGCGACAACTTCGCCACGCGCCATGCCGTCAATCGCGCCTGCGTGAAGTACAAAAAACCACTGGTCTCAGGAGCGGCAATTCGTTTCGATGGGCAGATTTCGGTATTCGATCCACGTATCGATAACGCACCCTGCTATCACTGCCTCTTTCCCGAAGGTGAAGATGTGGAAGAAGTTCGCTGCGCGGTCATGGGGGTGTTTGCTCCGCTGACCGGCATCATCGGCACCATGCAAGCCGCCGAAGCCATGAAGCTCATCATCGGCTGCGGCAAGTCATTAGCGGGCCGCTTGCTTCTACTCGACGGAATGGAAATGCGCTGGCGCGATATCAAGGTGCCACGCGATCCAGGCTGCCTGGTCTGCGGTAGCGCACACTAAACAGCACAGGCCTAAAAGGGCCAATAAAAAAGCCCGGCTAAGCCGGGCTTTTTTTCGCATGCCAGAGCCCTTAGGCCCAGCAAAGCTGATTACTCAGCTGCGCGAATGTTCGAAGCTTGCTGACCCTTAGGGCCAGTGGTAGTGTCGAACGAAACGCGTTGACCTTCTTGCAGGGTCTTGAAACCTTGCGATTGGATCGCGGAGAAGTGGGCGAACAGATCATCACCACCACCATCCGGCGTAATAAAACCAAAACCCTTGGAGTCGTTAAACCACTTCACTGTACCTGTTGCCATGTCTTGTCTATCCTAAAAAAAATAAAAATAAGGGCAAGCCCTTTTTGGGGCGATGCTCAAGACGGATGTGCAGGGGATGTAATACCGGAGGAACCGCAGGTACTGACCAGTCAACAACGTCACAACTTGAAATCGCAGTTGTGACTATGCACGGGATTCCGCGATTTGGCAAATGATTCTTGCGTAGAAACTTATTCGGTCA
>DATJIB010000322.1:0-4255 GCA_035493575.1 Rhodocyclaceae bacterium
CAAGGTGCACTTGGTAAAACGCTCCATGATCACGTAATGGGTACGTGCCTCACGGCCTCCACCCACCACGGCCATCTTGACGCGATCACGGGCATGGCGGCCAATCGGCGCGTCCACCGTCCCGTCCTGCAAGACCTGGCCTAAAGCCAGCGCCTGATAGTGGCGACGCACCGTACGCGCCTGCAGCTGGCGGACCAGCGCGGTTTGCGCAGTCAGCGTTTTGGCGACGACCATCAGGCCGCTGGTATCTTTATCCAGCCTATGCACAATCCCGGCGCGCGGTACTTCAGCCAAATGCGGGGCATGATGCAAAAGGCCATTCATCAGTGTCCCCGACCAGTTGCCACTGCCCGGATGCACCACCAGCCCGACCGGCTTGTTGATGACCATGATGGTTTCATCTTCGAACACGATATCCAGCGGAATGTCTTCGGCCATCGCGCCCAGGTCCTGCGCGGAAGGCGCAGCTTCCATGCTGACCTGCTCGCCGCCCCACACTTTGCGTTTGCCATCGACGGCCGCGTCATCAACGCGGATCAGCCCATCCTTTAGCCAGCCTTGCAGACGGCTGCGGGAATGATCGGGAAACATCTTGGCCAGAGCAGCATCCAGACGCATGCCGCCATATTCCGGCGGAATGGTGGTGATCGTGACTTCTTCGGGGTCATCGACGTGGTCGGCCGAGATGGGTGGGCTATAATCGCCCGGATTACTTTGCGAGGCATTCATCATGCGTAGTTTAGCGGTTTCTCTGGCATTCGCCCTGTCCATTCTGGTAACAGGCTGCGGCTTGCTGCCCGATCAGGCAGACGAAACAACCGGCTGGTCAGCCAACAAGCTGTACGCCGAAGCCAAGGATGCACTCTCCGAAGGCGCCTTCGACAAGTCAATCAAGTACTTCGAAAAACTTGAGTCACGCTACCCTTATGGTCGTTATGCGCAACAAGCGCAGATCGAAGTTGCCTACGCGTATTACAAGCAAGGCGAAGTTGCATCGGCCATCGCCGCTTGCGATCGCTTCATCCGATTGCACCCTAGCCATCCGAATGTCGACTACGCCTATTACTTGAAGGGCCTGGCCAACTTCAATGAAGATCTGGGCATGATGGGCTACATCAGCAATCAGGATTTGACCGAGCGTGACCCCAAAGCCGCCAAGGAATCCTTCGATGCCTTCCGCGAACTGGTTACTCGCTTTCCGGAAAGCAAGTACACGCCAGACGCCACGGCACGCATGAACTATCTGGTCAATGCGCTGGCCTCGCACCAGGTGCACGTAGCAACGTATTACATGAAACGCGGTGCCTATCTGGCGGCCATCAATCGCGCCCAAACATCGCTCACCACCTATCCGAATGCGCCAGCCAATGAAGGAGCGCTGTTTGTGATGGTCAAGGCCTACGATGCAATGGGCATGAACGATCTGCGCGACGACGCCGAGCGCGTGATGCGCAAGAACTTTCCGAACAGTGAGTATTACAAGCGTGGCCTGAACAAACAGGAGCCATGGTGGAAGCTCTGGTAATCGGAGCGAGCTAGATAGAGTAAGAGCTCTCACCACCCTCACGACTTGCGGCTGCTACGGCAGCCGCAGTCAATTGAGGCGACAGCAACTCAAGGAAGGCCAGCGTGAACCGCCGCGGCACCACACCTCTACGTAAAGCGGCACGCGTCACCTGAACCCCAAATAATGGGCCGGCATCCAATGCCACCAGCCCTCGATCCCGCTCTGCATCAAATGCCACTTCGGCAATGATGCCAACGCCAAGACCCATGGCTACATAGGTTTTGATGACGTCGGAGTCGACTGCGGTGAGTGCCAGATTGGGTTGAATCTTGGCTTTGGCAAACGCCTCGTCGAGACGTGAACGTCCTGAAAATGCCGGGTCGTAAGTCACGATCGGATATTCGGCCAGGGCCTGCAAAGACAATGATTTCTGAAGCAGCAGCGGGTGCCCTGCCGGAGCGATCACCCGATGCGTCCACGAATACGCAGGCAGAGAAATCAATGCGGGTGATGCCAGCAAGGATTCGGTAGCGATCCCCAGGTCCGCTTCGCCGCGTTGCACCATTTCCGCGACCTGCATCGGATTGGCGGCGCGAATCGCCAAGCGCACACGTGGATACAGTTTGGTGAACTCAGCGACCACACGCGGCAGGACGTAGCGTGCTTGGGTATGAGTCGTCGCGACAGTCAATGTGCCGGCAGCCTCGTCGCTGAACTCGGCGCCGACACGGCGCAAATTCTCGGCTTCGGTCAAAACACGGCGCGCCGTTTCAGTCACCGCTACACCCGCCGCGGTGAGGCTGGTGAATCGTTTTCCGACTCGCTCGAAAATCGTCACGCCCAGCTCTTCTTCAAGCAGACGAATCTGCTTGCTGATGCCGGGCTGTGAGGTGAACAAACGCTCCGAAGCAGTTGTGACATTGAGGCCGTTATCCACGACCTCAATCAGAAAGCGCAACTGCTGCAGCTTCATTGGAAAGCCTGCTGCTTAGCTCAGCCGTTGGCGGCGCGTTTCAAACAAGCACACGCCCGCAGCCACCGATGCATTCAGACTCTCGACGCTACCGGCCATGGGGATACTGACCAGTTCATCACAGGTCTCGCCGGTCAAACGGCGCATACCATCACCTTCAGCACCAATCACCCAGGCAATCGGCTGCTTCTGTTCGACCTGATACAAAGACTTCTCGGTATCGCCAGTCGTGCCGACTACCCAGATATTGCGTTCCTTCAACTCGCGCAATGTACGCGCCAGATTGGTGACCATGATGTAAGGCACGGTATCCGCCGCCCCACTGGCAACCTTGATCACGGTTGCATTCAAACCGCAGGCGCGGTCTTTGGGGGCAATCACGGCATGCACACCCGCCGCATCGGCCACGCGCAAACATGCGCCCAGATTATGCGGGTCGGTAATGCCATCCAAGACCAGTAGCAAAGGGGGTTCATTCAATACATCAAGCACGTCATCGATGCTGTGTGCCAGCACCACGACCTTGACCTTGGCGACCACACCCTGATGGCGCGTGCCATAACCCATGCCATCCAGACGTGCGGCATCTACCTGCAAGACTTTGACCTTGTGCAACTCAGCCAGCTTGAGTAAATCGCGCAAGCGCGCATCCTGGCGTTGCGAGGATACGTATAGCTCGATCACACTGTCGGCGTTCTGCCGCAGACGTGAGGTAACAGCGTGGAAGCCGTGGATCATGCGTGTTTCAGACAATCTTTTCTCCTAAGGGCGCTAGCCGCGCCTCTCTACTATTCAGCACTCAATCAGCGCTTTTTCTTAGCGCCGACTTTAGGGCGCACTGTTTTCTTGGGTGCAGCGGTCGTGGTCTTGCTACGACGACTGGCGGCCTGTTTAACCGGCGCAATACCACCTGGCATGGCACTGACCACATCCGTGCCCTTGCGTGCCCTGGACGCGCCCGCCTTGGCCTTTTTAGGCGCCGGCTTTCTGGCTGCAGGCTGCTTAGTCCCTGGTCCATTCCCGGGCGTCGTGCCTGGCTTTGCACCCGCCGGCTTTTTGCCCGTCGATTTCTCAGGCTTAGCCGTGCCGATAATTTTCGCCGAGGCACTTTCAGCCAGACGGAAATCAATCTTGTTGGTCGCCAGATCAACTCGCACCAACTGCACGTTAATGCGATCCGAGAGGCGATAGCGCTTGCCGGTGCGCTCGCCAACCATGGCATGTGATTTTTCGTCGAAGTGGAAATAATCCGAACCCAGCTCGGATACATGCACCAAGCCTTCGATGAAGACATCGTCGAGGGCGACGAAGATACCAAAAGCAACGACAGATGCAATACTGCCGCTGAAAATTTCTCCGACCTTGTCCTGCATGTAGAAACACTTGAGCCAGGCTTCCACATCGCGCGTTGCATCATCGGCACGACGTTCGGTCATTGAGCAGTGCAGACCAACGGCCTCCCAATCGCCCTGATTGTGATCGGGTTCGTACTTCTTCTTGGCTAGCACGGCCTTGATGGAGCGATGCACCAGCAGTTCCGGATAACGACGAATCGGCGAAGTGAAGTGCGTGTAGTGATCGTAAGCCAGACCAAAGTGGCCAAGATTGTCCGGACTGTAAATAGCCTGACGCAAGGAGCGCAACATCACCATCTGCAGCAGTTGCTGGTCTGGCCGGCCTTTGATCTTGTCTACGAGTTGCGCGTAGTCCTTGGCGGTTGGGGCATCGCCACCGCCAAGTTGCAAACCGAAGGTGCCGAGGAAGTCACGTAGCTT
>DATJIB010000323.1:0-8669 GCA_035493575.1 Rhodocyclaceae bacterium
TGTGCGTCTGCACATTACCCGCATTTCCTCGGCGGCTGGTCTCGACATGATCCGGATCGGCCGCGAACGCGGTATCAAGGTGACTTGTGACGCTTCGGCCCACCATCTGCACCTGTGCGAAAACGACATCGGCTTCTTCGATCCACATGCGCGTCTTGATCCGCCGCTGCGTAGCCAGCGTGACCGCGATGCCTTGCGCCAAGGTTTGGCCGATGGCCTCATTGATGCACTGTGCTCGGATCACACCCCGGTGGATGATGACGGCAAGCAGGTTCCCTTCGCTGAATCCGAACCCGGCGCAACCGGTCTGGAGCTTTTGTTGCCACTGACCTTGAAGTGGGCCACCGAAATGAAGCTGCCTTTGAGTAAAGCACTGGCGCGCATCACGGTTGATCCAGCCCGCGTACTCGGCATCAACGCCGGCACATTGTCAGTGGGTGCCGCGGCCGATGTGTGTATCTTCGATCCCGAGGCCGAAGTCTTGATCAGTCGTAGCAACCTCAAGAGCCTGGGCAAAAACACACCTTTCCTCGGCTACTCCTTGCCGGGCCGCGTCAAGGCGACTCTGCTGGATGGCAAGCTGATTTATGACGGGCTGTTTTCTTAAGTAGCGTTAGCGAGAAATCTTCAGCGCGAGGCACTATGTCCTTAGTTCCCGGTAGAAGTGACCCTGAAATAGAGCGCAATAAAACGCCATTTCATAGGTGGCTTGATCGCATTATGTTTGCGATACCTATCGGCTTATTCCTGTATTTTTCATGGCCATCCGCTTTGGAAATATGGAGAACATGGTTCAAATAGTTTCTTCAACTATGAGCGCGTTCAAGCCTTTATATCAATAGGCCATGTGACGCTACCGGGACTCGCCCCGGCGGGCAAACTACTTTCTTGTTATACGACAAGAAAGTAGTCAAAGAAGCGTACCTCGGTTCGCCGGCCCTTCGGGCTACCCTCGCTCCAGGCGATTGAATCGGCCGGTTCAGAACTCGCTTCGCTCAAACATGCTGAACCGGACTTCCCCGATCCGATCACCTTCCACTCGGCGTCTCTCAGGGGACCCATACGTCAAAACCAAGTGGCCGCATCACAGGCGGAAGTTAAATCAGTTAACTTTTCCGAGACTCGGCCGTTAGATGACTTAAGGGAGGTGCTGATCATGCAAGCAGGCGATACTCGCGTTTCCGATGTCCATATTCCAATTGCGGATATGCGCGACATTTACTCAATGGCCGCGGTCGAACGCGCGCTGGAAGAGGGCCCCTCCAGCCGCAATGAAGCATTGGCGGCCTGCTACGAGAAAATGAAACGTCTGGGCAGTTCGCGTTTCGTGATCAAGCCCTCAAGTACCGAGGCACTCGACCCCCTTTACGACAGCTGCCCCAACTTCGCCGAAGTGGTCGATGATCTGCGCAAGTCTTTGGCCCTGGCCATTTCAGGCAACGAGCCGGTGCAATTCACCCCCATCCTTTTGCTCGGCGAGCCCGGCATAGGCAAGACCCATTTCGCTAAACATCTTTCCGCCATGCTGGGTACCGGCTTCGAGTTCGTGTCGATGAGCTCGCTGACCGCAGGCTGGATTCTGTCTGGCGCGTCTTCGCAATGGAACAATGCCAAGGCCGGCAAAGTAGCGAACGCATTGATCGATGGCGACTACGCCAATCCGCTCATGGTGCTGGATGAAGTGGACAAGGCCGGTGGTGATAGCCGCTATGACCCGATGGGTGCGCTCTATAGCCTGCTTGAGCACGACACTGCACGCGCTTTTCGGGATGAGTTTGTGGACATCGATATGGATGCGTCCAATCTGCTCTGGATCGCCACCGCTAACGATGCATCAAGCTTGCCCGAGCCTATTCTCAACCGTATGAATGTGTACGAAGTGCCGCGGCCGGATAGTGCCCAAGCAGCTGCGATTGCAGAGCGGCTCTATGCAGAAATCCTGGGCGAGCATGACTGGGGCTTTGCACCCGAGCCATCCGAGGCCGTGCTCGAAAAGCTCGCCGACCTGCCACCCCGCGACATGCGCAAGCAACTGCTGTCGGCTTTGGGTAACGCAAAACTCGCTGGTCGTGATGAGCTTAAGCCTGAGGATTTTGCTGGTGAGCGCCGCACCAAAGCCCGCTCGATAGGTTTCTAAAGTTGATCGGACAAGAAAGCAAGCGGTACAGTTGCCATGCTACTTCCCCTTATTGCTTAGATCTTACGACGTCCATTTAATGCTTTGACCAGAAGTATCGAGCCCAATATGGCTTTTCCATAAGTCATTCCATACGGGCCGAACTGGCTATTCACTAAGTTATAAAGCCATGCCCATGGCCCCGTTTCATGAGAGTTGAGGCTAGTGAACACATCTGAACAGGCAAGTAAAAGAAAGAGAAGGCCAAGGCATAGTTGACTACGCCAACTGGTGTCGCCATCCGGCTTTTCTTCGAGTGACGACCCTGAACTATCATTTTTCTTAAACATTTATCTTCCTCTCACTCTAATGGCAGCTAGCGCGGCAGTTAGAGCGTGTGCGTTTTGTCGCCGCGCGCAAAACCAATCAAGGTCTCGTCTATGCCTTTGCTAAAGGCGATGACCTTGAACAGCTCGCCCATCTCGGCCGGGCTGATTAATTTCTCGACGGCCTTGGACTGCTTCAGATAGATCACAGTGTCTTCGGCTGAGGTGCGCGCCAGCACATCGGTCAATCCGCAGTTGATCAGGAAGGCGGCTTGCGAGGTATAGCCGGCGACATTCAGGCCGGCGCCAAAACCTGCCTCAGCCATGGCGGTGAAATCAACGTGGGCGGTGATGTCGTTGAGGCCGGGCCACCAGAACGGATCTTCATGGGTGTGGTGGCGGTAGTGGCAGATCAGGGTGCCGGTCTGGCGTTGTGCGTGGTAATACTCGTGGCGCGGGAAGCCGTAATCGAGCAAGACTAATGCGCCTTGTTCCAGTATCTCGGCCCATCCAGCAATCCAGGCGCGAGCGGCGAGGTTGAGTTCGGAGATGCATGGCGCAGTCGCAGGCAGGGCCTCGACATAAGGGCGCAATGCTTCAGACAGAGGTTTCTCTTCCCAGGCAAAAGCACCTTCCGGGCTGATCGTCACACCACGTTCAGTAACCCCATCCACTTGCCATTGCAGCAAATGCACCGGCATGGCATCGAGCACTTCATTCGCCACCACAAAGCCACTGAACTTTTGCGGCAAGGTATCCAGCCATTGCACACGATCAAGCAAATGCGGCGCGCGTTGTTGCAGGGTGGCAGCTTGGCGCGCGCGCAGCTCGCCGGATAATTCCAGTATCAAGTATTGCTCGGGCAAAGCCTGGCGTTGCTCCAGTTCCAGCAACAGATCGGTTGCCAAGGCGCCGCTGCCACCACCGGCTTCAAGAATGTTCGGCTTCGAGGCCGCCATGACCTGTACAGCCTGCGCGGCTAGAGTCTGCGCGAATAGTGGCGTCAGCTCCGGCGCGGTGATGAAGTCGCCGGCAGCCCCAAATTTCTGCGCGCCGCCGCTGTAATAACCCAGGCCTGGCGCATATAGGGCCAGCTCCATGAACTGGGCAAAGGAAATCCAGCCGCCAGCAGCGTTGATCGCCGCAGCGATATGGGTTTGCAGGGCGTGGCTGGCGGCAATGGCCTCAGCCGAGGGCTCTGGTAATTCGGTCTTCTGCATAATTCAATTCTAAAACGGCTCCAAAGCAAAAAGCCCTGATTAGCCATAGGCCCGGCATTGTGCCATCATGCGGCGCCATGGAGACTCAAGAAGTAGATATCGAGCGCCGCTTTGGCGGCATTGCACGTTTGTACGGCGCCGCCGGTCTGGCGCGCCTGCAGGCAGCGCATGTGTGCGTGATCGGCATAGGCGGGGTCGGTTCGTGGGCGGCAGAGGCCTTGGCCCGTTCTGCGGTTGGCGCGATTACCCTGATCGACATGGACCATGTGGCGGAATCGAATATCAATCGCCAGATTCACGCGGCTGACGTAACGTTGGGCCAAGCCAAGATCGAAGCCATGGCGCAGCGCATTTACAGCTACTCGCCTGACTGCCGCTTGACCCTGATCGACGATTTTCTGACTGAAGAAAATGTTGCCCTGCTGCTACCGACTTGCGATGCCATCATTGATGCCATCGACAATGTGCGCGCCAAAGCTGCGCTGATTGCCCACTGCAAGCACAACAAGATTCCACTCGTCACTACTGGCGGCGCCGGTGGGCGGATTGATCCCACCAAAGTGCAGGTCGAAGATCTGTCACGCACCATACAAGATGCGCTGGCCTCGAATGTACGGGCCCGTTTGCGCAAGGAATATGGCTTTACGCGCGACCCGAAAAAGAAGTTTGGCGTTGAGTGCGTGTTCTCACCTGAACAGATCAAGCGCCCGGTCATCGAGGTGTGTGATGTGGCCGCCGAAGAAGTGCCAGAACAGGTTTTGCAAGGCCTAAGCTGCGCCGGTTACGGATCGTCAGTGGCAGTGACCTCGACCTTTGGCATGGTTGCCGCGGCGCGCATTATCGAACGTCTGGCGCGAAGCTAGGCAAATCGCTATGGCCGCCATCCAGCCTTGTCGCGTATTGGTAGTCGAAGACGATGCCACCATCGTTGCCAACCTGCTCGAGTACCTGGAGATGCAAGGGCATAGCGTTGATGTCGCTTACGATGGCGCGGCCGCCATGACGCGGCTCTCAGCCAATACCTATGATGTGATCGTGCTTGACCTGGGCTTGCCACGTGCCGATGGTTTGCAGGTGCTGCAGCATGTGCGTACCACGCTAGGTGTGGCTACCCCAGTACTGGTACTGACTGCGCGCGATGCCTTGGCCAGCAAGCTGGAAAGTTTCACGGCCGGTGCGGATGACTATCTGCTCAAACCTTTTTCCCTGGCCGAAGTGGCAATGCGCGTTGCCGCGCTGCACCGGCGCGCTAGCGGCACGGTCGTGGCCGATGTGCTGCGGACCGGCAATTTGCGCATGGACCGGCGTACCCATGCCGTCAGCGTGAATGATGCGCCGGTGCATTTGATGCCGCGCAGCATGCAGATTCTGGAAGTGCTGATGCGCGACCCGGGCCGCGTGGTGTCGCGTCAGGAACTGGAAGCGCTACTGTGGCCTGATGATGAGCCTGGTGCCGATGCTCTGCGCAGTCAAATTCACTTGTTGCGCCGCGCCTTGGCTCAAGCCGGTTACGAAGGACTGGAAACTGTGCACGGTGTGGGGTATCGCCTGCAATGAAAGTCGGCCCGCTCAATCTGAAGCGCCGTGTGACGCTGGCACTGGCCGGCATGGTGGCCTTGTTTGTGATGGTGCAGGGCGGCTTGGCCTTCCTGTCCATGCAGGAACAGGAAGACGATTTGTCCGATGATCTGGTGCTGGCCGAAGCCCGCCGCCTGGCAACTTATATCGGTGAAGACGAAGTCATGGGGCGCCGCGCGATTGAAGAGATTCCGCTGAGCCCACATTTTTCCGGCTGGCTGGAAAGTAAAGGCATCCCGAATACCACCATGCCCGGATATCTGCACGATTTGTCCGAGGGGCCTCACCGTGTGAGTGGCCCTCACGGCGATGTGCACGTTTTTGTCATGCCGACCTCGCAAGGGCGTTTGTATGTGCAATACGACGCCGAGCAGAGTGAGAGCAAGGTCAATGAATTTGGCGCCTACTTGCTCGGCCTGGTCTTGCTATGCATAGGCCTGGGTGTGGTTGCCGCGCGTTATATCGCCGGCCTCGTGGTCGCTCCAATCGAGCGATTGACGCGCCAATTGACTGACTGGGCACCTGATAGCGTCATGCATGAAAATGTGTCGGACGAAGAGGGCCAGCTACTGGATGCCTTTCGCCGCGTGCAGGAACGATTTGAACAAGTGGTGGCACATGAGCGCGAATTTGTGGCGAATGCGCGCCACGAAATTCGCACGCCACTGACGGCGCTGCGCACGGATCTGGAAATGCTGATCCTGAGCGCCGGGCCGGCAGCGCAGGAGCGTTTGCAGCGCGCCATCGGTAGCGTGGATGCGATTGCCGGCTCGCTGGAGTTGGCCCATACGCTGACGCATAGACAATCCGCTATGGCTCAGAACATTGATCTGGCCGCTTGCGTGGATGATGCATGGAGCAGCCTGGCCGAGATCGCTCACACGCAACTGGCACACTTTCACAATGCCGTCGCGGCGGGTACACAGGTGTGTGTCGACCGCCATGCCCTGCTCACCATCTTGCGTAACCTGATTCGCAATGCAGCAGAGCACGCTGGCTCTGCCAATTGCCGGGTTGAGTTCACGGCCCGCGGAATCGAAGTGATCGACGATGGAGTTGGCATTGCCGAAGCCGATTTGCCTTTTGTCTTTGATCGCTATTACCGTGCCCGTCTCATCGACACTTCAGGACAAGTCGAAAACGGTGAGCGTGGCTTAGGGCTGGCCATCGCCCGACAAATCGCCGACCTGCATGGCTGGCAACTGCAGGTTGAGTCAAAGCTTGGCGAGGGAACCCGTTTCATCCTGAGTCTGTCTAGTCACTGACACGGCTTTCACGGAATTTTCACGCGCCTTTGAGGGGGCTTTGACATCCCTCAACTTAGACTGCAAGGCTAACTTCTCGGTGAGCCTATGTCCAAGCTGCTGTCCCAATCTGACGCGCGCACTTTTTTCCTGCGCCATGTGGTCCTGATCCCCGGCCTGCTGGCAATACTCGGCACCATCACGCATTTGTCCGGCATTGATCACGCGCTGGCAGCGGCCATCTTTGATCCCATTACCGGCAAGTTCCCGGCCCATGATCTCAACATGCTTGAGATGTTTGGCCATCGCTTTGCCAAAACGGCGATTACCCTGGTGTGGATCGTCCTGTTTGCCGCTGCGTGTCGCGTGTCCTTCTCGGCCAAGCTGCGTAAATACCGTGCCATTTGCTGGAGTGCTGTGGCGGCAATGGGGCTCGGCCCCATCATTGTGGTGGCAATGAAAGGCATGAACGCCTATCACTGCCCGTGGGACCTCAAGGATTTTGGTGGCTATGCGGATTTTGCGACGGGCTGGTTTGTCTCCGCCGCTGAAGCCGGTAATTGCTTTCCCAGCGGGCATGCGTCGAGCGGATTTTCGTTGATCGCCCTGTTTTTCCTGGCGCGCCAATTAGAGCGTGAGCGTCTGGCCAAGGTGGCTTTATATTCGACGCTGATCATCGGTACCACTTTCAGTGTGATCCGCATGTTTCAAGGCGCACACTTTCTTAGCCACAATCTCTGGGCCGCCGCCATTTGCTGGCTGGTAGCTGCACTGTGCTTTCTGCCATTGCAGCGCCGCGCAAGTGTCCTTGTCGTGAGCCCATCAGTTTTACCGGAGCAAATTTAATGTCCGCTTTGATGACTACCTGGCGCGCTTTCTGGGCGCGCTTCAGCCTGCGTAGTGAAACCCTGATCCTGCTCGTCACCCTCTTCCTGATGACGACGGCGAATACAAATTTCTGGCGCACTTTGCTGGCGCAGCGCAGCTTCAGCGAGTTTGGCACATGGCGTTTTCTGATCGCGATTTTTATCGCCCTGACCGCTCTTCACTTTTTGGCGATTGGCATTTTCGCCATCGGCCGAGGCTTGCGCATCGTACTCAGCGTACTGGTTGTTTTGAGTACGATTACGGCGTACCACATGCAGCACTACGGCATCGTGCTGGATCCGACCATGGTGCGTAACGTGCTGCATACCGATTGGCATGAAGCGCGCGAATTGCTGAATGCAGATATGTTTGTGTATCTGCTGCTGGCCGTGGTGCCGGTGATCTTCGTGTGGTCGATCAATCTGCAAGCGCGTACTTTCCGCCGTGCCTTGGTGGCGCGACTTATCAGCCTGGGCGTGGCTTTGCTGGTGGGAGTCGGCGCGCTGTTGTTTGCCTATCAGGATTTTGGCTCAGCCATGCGCACGCAAAAAGGCATACGCTACATGCTCACGCCAGGCAATGTGATCTGGTCGCTGGCGCGGGTCGCCACCGATGATCTGCGTGCTGCCAGCCGCGTGCGCGATCCTGCCGAGCCGGCGCAAAGAGTGCTGGCCCCGGATGCCAAACGCAAACCGACTTTGCTGGTGCTGGTGGTCGGTGAAACAGCCCGCGCCGCCAATTTTGGCCTCACCGGTTATACGCGCATGAACACGCCGGAGCTAGCCAAGCTGGATGTGATTACCTTCCCGCATACGACTTCGTGCGGTACTTCAACTGAAGTCTCGGTGCCATGCATGTTCTCGCCATATGGCCGTGCCAATTACGATGAAGACAAAATCCGCAATCATGAATCGCTACTGCATCTGGTTGATCGTGCTGGCGTCAAAGTGAGTTGGCTGGATAACCAGAGCGGTTGCAAGGGTGTATGCGACGGCCTCGATTTTGTCGATATCGGCCAACATCAAAATGCCGAGCTGTGCAGCGAAGGTCATTGCTTTGACGAAATATTGCTCAAGAACTTGCAGCAAAAGCTGACCGGTGCGCCCCAGGATCGTTTTGTTGTCCTGCATCAACTTGGCAATCATGGCCCAGCGTATTTCCGTCGTTACCCTGACGCATTCAAGCGTTATATGCCGGCGTGCGAGAACAACGACCTGGGCAAGTGCAGCCAGGAGCAGATCGTCAATGCGTATGACAATGCGATTAGCTATACCGACCATGTGCTGGCCCAGACCATTGCCTATCTGAAGACGCAGGA
>DATJIB010000324.1:0-10996 GCA_035493575.1 Rhodocyclaceae bacterium
CCGGCCAGGACTCGCTCTATTCCATCGTACAAATGCCCAAGGGTATTCCGGTGGGCACCTTCGCTATTGGCGAAGCGGGCGCTGCCAATGCTGGCTTGTTTGCCGTGGCCATGCTCGCCTCCAATGATCCAAAGCTGGCCGAGCAACTGGCGCGTTTCCGCGCCCAGCAGAATGAAAAAGTATTGGGCATGACGCTCAAGCTCGACGAATAATTAAGCGATAAAAATAATGAGCGACAAGAAAATCTCTCCCATCCTGCCACCCGCTACGCTGGGCATGCTCGGCGGCGGTCAGCTGGGCCGCTTCTTCGTCGTGGCGGCGCATGAAATGGGCTACAAGGTGGCGGTGCTTGATCCGGATCTGAATAGCCCAGCCGGCGCCATTGCTGATCAGCATATCGTGGCCGAGTTTGATGACCAGAGTGCCCTCGATGTGCTCTCACAAACCTGCGCCGCAGTGACTACCGAATTCGAAAATGTTTCCGCTGCATCGCTGGCGTATTTGAGCAAGTTCATTCCGGTGCGCCCGGATTCCAGCTGCGTCTCGATTGCACAAAATCGCATCAAGGAAAAAACCTTCCTGCGTGACAACCACATTCCTCACGCCCCGTTTGCCGAGATTCATAGTGACGCAGACATCAATGCCGCGCCCGAGAATCTCTTCCCCGGTATTTTGAAGGTCGTGCGTTTTGGTTATGACGGCAAGGGCCAGGCCCGTGTTGCCAATGCCGCCGAAGCTCGTGCCGCCTTCGCCGAGTTCAAGCAGGAAACCTGTGTACTCGAAAAAATGCTGGCCCTAGATTACGAAGTCTCGGTGGTGCTGGCGCGCGGCGCCGATGGCCGCATTGCCTGCTTCCCACCAGCCGAGAATCTGCACACCAATGGCATTCTCGATGTTTCCGCTGTACCGGCCACCGGCTCGGAAGCCATGATCCAGCAAGCCGAAATTCTGGCTGCCGCGATTGCCGAGAAAATGAATTACGTTGGCGTGCTTGGCGTCGAATTCTTTGTCGTCAATGGCGAGCTGTTCGTGAATGAGCTGGCACCGCGCCCGCACAACAGCGGTCACTACACCCTTGACGCCTGCGTCACCAATCAGTTCGAGCAACAAGTGCGTGCCCTGTGTGGCTTGCCGCTCGGTGACTCGCGAGCGCACAGCGCTGCCGTCATGGTCAATCTGCTGGGCGATCTATGGTTCCAGCAAGACAAGCATCACTCCAGCGAACCGGAGTGGGATGAGCTGTTCAATGTGCCTAATCTGAAGTTGCATCTGTACGGCAAGCACCACGCTCGCGCTGGCCGCAAGATGGGCCACTTCACCGTGGTCGGCAGCAACCCTGCCGAAGTGCGCGCTGCGGCACTCGCCGCGCGCAAAGCCATCGGCATCGTCGACGAAGCTGCGCCGCCTGCCAAGAAAGGTCGGTAAGTTGTAATGGGCGAGATTGAAAAGGCAGCACGATTGCTTGCTGCCGGCGAACTGGTCGCCATGCCCACCGAAACGGTTTATGGTCTGGCTGCCGATGCCAGCAACCCCGAGGCCGTCGCCAAAATCTTCGCCGCCAAAGGCCGCCCGGCTGATCACCCGCTGATCGTCCATATTGGCAGCCTGGATGCCCTGCACAAATGGGCACGCGAGATTCCGCTTAGCGCCTATCAACTGGCCGAGAAATATTGGCCCGGCCCTCTCACCCTTATCCTCAAGCGACAGGCCGATGTGCCCGATGCGGTGACGGGTGGGCAGGATACGGTCGGGATACGCATTCCCAATCACCCCATGGCGCTGGAGTTGCTGAACGAGTTCGCCAAGCATGGCAGCGGCGCCGTAGCCGCACCTTCGGCCAACAAGTTTGGCCGTATCAGCCCGACCAAAGCCGCGCATGTCAAAAGCGATTTGGGCGATTCAGTCGCGCTTATTCTTGATGGCGGCGAATGTGAAGTCGGCATCGAGTCCACCATCGTTGATCTTTCGCGTGGCGCACCGGTAGTGCTGCGCCCTGGCGCAATCACGGCCGAAGAAATTTACGCAATCACCAACACCGCTCAATCATCCGCACCGCAAGCCGAGGCTCCGCGAGTTTCGGGCGCCCTGGCCGCCCACTACGCTCCCCGCACACCGCTGCAACTCGTTGCTAGCGATAAGCTGCTGGAGGTGGTGGATGCCTGCGTATTCAAAAATCAAACTATTGCCGTGTTGGCTTTCAGCGTCTCGCCACTCCGCCATCCAGCGGTTTTGTGGTTTGCCGCTGCGCATAGTGCGCAGCACTACGCGCACGACCTCTACGCCAATCTGCGCCTGCTTGATGCTGCCGGTGTCGATGCCATCCTTGTCGAAATGCCGCCGACCGAAGCAGCCTGGCGTGCCGTAACGGATCGTCTTGGCCGTGCTGCCGTAGGGTCGGGCGCTGACGAAGAACACGAGGCTACTTAGCCGACCGGATATCCTGAATGACTCCCGCAGAAACCAATCTCATCAATGTCGCCAAGCGTTATACGCTGATTGCCACTCAAGTATCTCAAGCCTATAGCGCAGAGCAGGCCAAGTTGAATATCGAGCTGGTGCTCGCGCCAAGCCGACTCTCTTCTTCCGAGGGAACGCAACAATCGCTGGAGAGCATCGAGCGTCTTTCCAGTCTGACTGAAACGCATAAGACCGCGATAGAGAAAATATTCCTGGCGTGTGCCGCAGATTTTAGCCAAGCCATTGCGGCGCTCACCGAAAGCCAGCAAGCCGAGCATCGCGGCGGGATTCTTAAGTCTGTGCATGGCCAACTTGCTGCGCAAAGCCAGTTCTATGAAAACCGCAGCAAGTGGATTCGGGCCGCAAAAAATATTTGCACGCTGCTTGAGGCCAAGCGCAAAACGGTCACCGTGGAAGGTGATTCCATTCTGTTTGCTGAGGAAAGTGATCAGGAACGTTTTGCCGCAATGATGGATACCCTTGAAGAAGCGCATACCTTAGAAGCGGCGCATACACGACAGATGCTTGAACAGTTTTCGCAGACAACCGCATTGCTGGGATTGAGTCCTCAATAGAAAAAAGTTCGATGCGTTTGTTTGCCGCGTCAGTTTAAAAAGCCACCTGCATGAGGTGGCTTTTTTGTTTCGACGCTATTCAACTGTTTGAAATCCGTAAGTTTTTTCCTACTTTTTTCTTGTAGTCCATTTGTTATATTGAATTGAGCTTTTCGATGCGGCAGGGTCAGGGAGATCTGGTTCGAAGTGCAGCAAGCAAAAAATTCGCTTCGCTACTGCCGCGATTCTTTTATTTTTATAAGAAGATCGCCATGAGCCAATTACCTATCAATGGGATTCACCTCAAAAGTCCAACGTCCAAGCAAAGTCGCGCCCGTACTGGGGTCGAAGGTCTGGACAATATTCTGGGTGGCGGATTGCCAGCCCATCATCTTTATCTGCTCGAGGGTAGCCCGGGCACCGGCAAGACAACCTTGGGCATACAGTTTTTGCTTGAGGGACTCGCCAATGGCGAGTCGGGGCTTTACTTGGCGCTTTCGGAAACCGCAGAGGAGCTGCGAATTGTTGCGGCCTCACATGGCTGGTCTCTCGATGGACTGAATGTTCTTGAACTGGTTTCCGAAGAAGGACTGAGTCCCGAGCTTGAGCAGTCGATTTTGTATCCAGCCGAATTGGAGTTGGGTGAAACAACCCGTAATGTTATGGCTCATGTTGAAGAGCTCAAGCCATCTCGGGTGGTGTTCGACAGCCTTTCTGAAATGCGTCTGCTGGCACAGGATCCGTTGAAGTATCGGCGTCAAATCCTGGCGCTTAAACATTTCTTTGCCAAGTGCGGCTGCACGGTATTGCTGCTCGACGACAAGACCAATACGTTGGGTGATCTGCAGTTGCATAGTATTGCCCACGGCGTTATCAGTCTCGATCAAAGTACAACCGAGTACGGGCCGGAGCGTCGTCATCTCCGCATCGCCAAACTACGCGGCATCAAATTCCGTGGCGGCGATCATGACTTCAATCTCGACACCGGCGGTATTGCGGTATTCCCACGCCTGGTAGCGGCGGAACATCAAATTGACTTCAAGCCAACTTTGGTAAGTACCGGCAATACGACTTTGGATACTGTTCTGGGCGGCGGCCTGACCCGCGGCAACAACACCCTCTTCAGCGGGCCTTCTGGTATTGGCAAGACCACTACTGCAATCTCCTGTGTCTATGCCGCGCTGCAACGTGGTGAAAAGGCTGCTTATTATTTATTCGACGAAGGCCTGGCTACTTTGCTTTATCGCGCTGCCTCGCTTGGCATGAATCTCAGGCCTTATATCGATAGCGGGCAGTTGCAAATGTCTGCACTGGATCCAGCTGAGGTTTCACCCGGCCATTTCGCCAGCTGTGCGCGCCAGGCGGTTGAGAAGGATGGTGTGAGCATTGTTGTCATCGACAGCCTCAATGCCTATCTGCAGGCCATGCCTGGCGGCAAGTTCCTGCTTTTACAAATGCATGAGCTACTGACTTTCTTTAATAACCAGGGCATCAGTACGATTCTGATTCTTGGGCAGCATGGTCTGGTGGGTGAGGTGAGGTCTGATGTGGACCTCAGTTATCTCAGCGATGCAATTTTGTTATTCCGCTTCTTTGAAGCCAGGGGCAGCATGTTGAAGGCTATCTCTGTCATCAAGAGCCGCACCAGCAGCCATGAACTGACGATTCGTGAGTTCAGGGTGGTTGACGGTAAAGGTATACAGATCGGGCAGGCCTTGGTCGACTTCGATGGCATCTTGACCGGTATCCCTTCTTACAAGGGATCGAGCTCGCTATTGAGTGATAGCTCCGTGATGAACGGAGTCTGAGGATGGAAAGACGCATCTTAATTTACACGCCGCGCGGTCGGGATGCGACCGTGATTGAGCAGGTTCTTGCGGGTGGCAATATGTCGTCCCTGATCTGTGCCTCAGCCGACGATCTCTTTGATCGTCTGGTGGAGAGCGCGGCAGCTGCGATTGTCACCGAGGAAGCACTCGTGCATTTGCCGCAAAGTAAATTGAATGACTGGTTAGTAGATCAGCCGGCATGGTCCGATTTTCCCTTTATTGTTTTAGCCACCAAGCAAGCGAAACGACGTTCAGCTGCTGCAATTCACTCTTTGCAACGGCTCGGCAACATCATTATTCTTGAGCGTCCGGTCAATGCCGAAACGCTTTTGAGTGCAGCCCAAGCTGCGGCACGGGCCCGCAATCGCCAATATCTGGCACGCCAGCAACTCGATGAAATCAACCAGACTCACGATCAATTACGACTTGCACAAACCGCAGGCGGCATTGGTGTGTTCGTAGTTGATGTTGCGACGGATGTGATGACGGTCTCAGAAGAATTCTGCAATTTGTTTGGCATTGATCGAGTCAAAACCGTATTCGCCAAAGATGTTGAAGCTTTGGTTGTAAAAGATAGCAACAGTTGCGCGGTTTCGAATACCAGCAGTAGAAGGAGCGGCGAGGCGCCACTCAACGTTGAGTATTGCATCAGGCGTAAAGACACCGGCGCACTGCGCTGGATTTCTCGGCGCGCCGAATTTACGCGCAACGCCGCTGGCGTTCCTGTCTCGATGCACGGCGTCGTGCAGGATGTGACCGAGCGAAAAATCGCCGAAAGCACTTTGCGTGAAAGCGAGTCGCGTTTTCGTGCGCTCACCGAAACCATGCCTAACCAAGTTTGGACAGCTTCGGCCGATGGCAAGCTGGATTGGGTCAACAAAAAAATCTGCGAGTATTGTGGGGTGAGCAGCGAGCAGTTACTCAACGAGGGTTGGGGAAGCGTGGTGCATCCGCAAGACCTGCCCAACATCATGGAAAAGTGGCACCGCTCTTTAAGCACCAAAGCCCTGTACGAAACTGAATTCAGAATTCGTCGCAAAGATGGCAGTTATCGCTGGCATCTGGTGCGGGCGCTGACCATTGATCCAGACGGTGCTACTCCACGCTGGCTGGGTACGAACACCGACATCGAAGATCAAAAAGCCATTCATCTGCAATTGACAGATATGAATGCAGTCTTGGAACTGCGGGTGGCTGAGCGCACCCGCGATCTTGATCGAATCTGGCGACTGTCAACCGACCTCATGATGGTGGTGCAACTCGACGGTACCATCGTGGCGGCCAATCCAGCCTGGACTGATATTCTTGATTGGGAGGCTCGCGATCTGATCGGCACCAACTGTCTGGCGCTTGCACATCCCGACGACACAGTTGAAGCCCAGGATGAGCTGCGCAAGCTGGCGCGTGGCATCACCATGCGGGGCTTTGAAACCAGAGTGCGGCACAAGGACGGCAGCTATCGCGATATATCTTGGACGGCAGTGCCGGATGAACATTTCATTCACGCGGTCGGGCGCGACATCAGTGCAGAGAAATCGGCTGAATTGATGCTCAAGGAAACGGAAGCGCGCTTACGTCAGAGCCAGAAAATGGAAGCACTTGGGCAGCTCACAGGCGGTATTGCCCATGACTTCAATAATCTGCTGCAAGGCATTACGGGATCCCTCGATGCAGTACGCCGACGCGTTAGCAGCGGCTCCAACGACGTGGAGCGCTTTATTGAAACGGCTACCTCTTCTGCATCCAGAGCCGCGGCATTGATACACCGACTGCTCGCATTCTCCCGGCAGCAGTCGCTCGACAATCAAAAGGTTGATATCAATCGCCTGGTCTCGTCGATGGAAGAATTGTTGCGGCGGACTCTAGGGCCGGAGCTGGGCTTGAATGTCACGGTGAGCAAGGATGTGTGGTTGGTCCTGAGTGACGAGAACCAGTTAGAGAGCGCCATACTCAATCTTGCCATCAATGCCCGTGATGCCATGCCCAACGGCGGCACGCTTTCGATCAGCACGGCCAATGTGACACTGGATGAAAGCGAAGCCCGTCACTATGAAGGCCTCAAGCCGGGCGACTATGCACGCATCACGGTTGCGGACACCGGTACTGGCATGCCGCCGGATGTATTGGCCAAGGCGTTCGACCCCTTCTTCACCACCAAGCCTATTGGGCAGGGCACCGGCCTCGGTTTGTCGATGATCTATGGTTTCGCCAAACAGTCGGAAGGACATGTACGTCTGGAAAGTGAATTGGGCAAGGGCACCAGCGTTAGCCTGTATCTGCCCCGCCATCACACCGCGACTGAAGCCGTGGCGGCAGTTGAGCTGGAGCACGATATGCCGGCGGGTGAAGGCGAAACCGTACTGGTGCTCGATGATGAGCCGATTGTACGCATGCTGATTGTTGAGGAGCTGGAGTTGCTCGGTTACTCGACACTTGAAGCCGGCGAAAGCGGCGAAGCGCTGCCGCTCCTCAAGTCGGGCCGCAAGATCGATTTGCTCTTGTCCGATGTAGGCTTACCCGGCATGAATGGTAGGCAGGTAGCGGAAATTGCGCGGCAATTCAGGCCCGCCTTGCCGGTGCTGTTCATGACCGGTTATGCCGAAGGCGCACTGGCGCGCTCGCAGTTTCTCGGCCCCAATATGCAAATGATGACCAAGCCTTTCCAGATGGACGAGCTGGCCAAAAGAATCAGGGATATCTTGGCGCCCTAGGTCAAATGGCTAACCTACTACCAGCACCGGAAACAGACCGCGCAATCCGGCTGCGATCATTTCAATTGCCATGGCGGCCAGAATAAAGCCACCGACGCGCTCGACCAGATTCAGTGTGGTCGGTCGAATTTCTTTCTGGGCATGGCTGGCGGTGTGGAAGGTGATCCAACAGAGTGCGCCGACGATGAGTATCGGCAGGATGATGTGGATCAGGTCGGCATAGCCATGCCATTCGCTATTACCCATGACATAGCTGAAGGCGGCCGGGCCGGCCAGCAGTGGCACAGCGAGCGGCACGATGGAGGCCTCACGTACCTCGCTGGCTTCGCCGGCCGGCAGGCCTTTGAAGCTGGTTTCCTGACCCAGTACCATGGCGATGGCGAGCAGCAAGACGATGATGCCGCCGCCGACCTGCATGGCCCCCAGTGATACACCGAGCAGGCCAAGGAAAGGCATACCGAGGAAAGTGGCGATGAGCAGGGCCACCACCACACTCAAAGCGATGGTGCGCGCAAAACGTTTCTTGCCTTGATCGTTGAGCCCATCTACCGCCGCCAGGAAAATCGGAATCATGCCGATAGGCCCAACCAGTGCAATCAGGGTGATGGTTTTCTTGAGGGTGAGCGCAGCGATTGTCAGCACGGTAGTTTCCATTCAGAACAGGTTGGCATTATGGCTGAGAAGTGGCTATCCCTAAGAAGCATTCAACTCCCTTGGCGCTTGAATGGCCACAGACAAATACACACGGTGGCGATCAGTGCCAGCCAGTGCCAGCGGCCTACGTCACCAAAATTTTCAGCGCCCAAGCGCAGATACAACAGCCAGCCCGCCAGCAGGGTAATGGCCACACACATCGCCATGCGTGAACCCCAACGAGTATTGGCATTGGCCAGCGTATGCGCGAGCAAGGCGAGTGGGAAGGCAACCACAAGATCAACCAGGTAGTGTTCGCCTATGCCTAATGTAGCCAACGCAGTGAGCAAGACAAAGACGATGGCGAGCACACGTAATCGGTAGGCGCGCGCACGCAGGCCAAACCATATCAACAAGGCCCAGGCCATATGCAAGGACGGCATGGCATTGAGAAAGGCCGGGCTAATTTTCCCTGCTGTGAGCGAGAGTTGATCCAGCTCAGGCACCAGCAGCGGGTAGCTGTCGCCGAGCAGATAGTGTGGCCCGGCCGCAGGGCAAACCAGATACAAGGCCGAGCCAATGATGCCGGCGATCACGAAAGCATGCATGGTGCTGGCATTGTGACCACGTCGGCATTGCCACGCATAGAGCAGGGCGATGGCGAGCGGCAGTATCGTGTAAACGAGTTGACACAAGATTGCCAGGAGCGGCCATTCCAGAAATAAACGCCCGGCGTCGAGGCTGGCCTGGAAGCCCAGGCTGCCATCAAAGTGCAGCAGCACGCTGTCATAACTTGAAGCGTTGAATTGCGCAGTGCTCTCTAGAAACGGCCACGACAGCATGACGAACAGAACAGGCAGCAAGCCGGCGCGCAAGACAAAGCGATAGCGTTTCGATTCAGGTGTGCCGCGCTGAAAGTAGGCTTGCAGTCCGAGTAGAACAAGGCTGCCTAAACCGAGGTAGTAAGCCACCAGCCCCAGCCATGCGACAGGATTGGGATAGGCGGGCGCAAACAATGCGTAATGCAGCGCGAAAAAAATCATGCCTATCATTGCGGCGGCACGCAGTGCCGAACCCCGACCGAGCATGAGCAGATGCGTTACAAACAGGCTGCCTACTGCAAATGACAGAAAGGGACTGTAGGCGTTCGGGTCGACGCGCAGCAGACGATGCGGCGCTATCAAGAGGCCTGTCGAACTCAGCAATTCGCTGAGAATGAGCAAGAGCAAGCCGACATGAAAATACAAACGCACGCGCCGACGCTCTTGCGTCATGACAGGTGAGTCGAAATGGGCGTAAGCAGCGCTCAATGTGGGCAAGGCGAGTCAGCAAAACGTGAGTGTAGCTGACCCGCCCTGCCCAGGCGTGCGACTGTCAGTGCCTAGCTCAGGCTGGGAATGCGTTTGTCGTATTCCTGTTCGACCTCAACGAAACGGGCCCAGAAAGGTTGCAGGGTGCTTCCGCTGAGCTCCGCCAGCAGTACACCCAGATGAGTGTGCCAACCCGTGGATACGCTGAGCAAACCTTCGCGACTGGAGAGGCGAGAGTGCTTGAGCACCAGGAGTACGCCATTCGGCCGTGTGCTGAGCTCAAACAATACTTCCGATGCGTCTTCGCCTTGGCCAAAAGTAAAACCCAGCGTGTGCGGCGGGTCATAACGTGTGATGTAACCGCTGATGGTATGGCCATCGTATTTCTTGAAGCGCTCCGGCGTCTCGGCTTCTTTGCCCAGGGTGTTGTTATGGAAGTGCAGTTCGACGGCGCCGCCGATTGCCGCAGCCATTGGGCCGTCGGAAAACCATTTGGCGCGTTTTTCCGGTTCGGTCAGATAAGCCCAGACGCGTTCGATCGGGCCGGGCAGGATGCGTTCGAGGTGCACGGTATTCGGCGCGGGGAAGGTGCCGAAGCTTTCGTTGCTTGTGGTCTCGCTCATGTCTGTTTTCCTTTCGCTTTCACTTTGTTTGAGGTGAGGGTTTTCGAGGCTGCCGGCTTTTTGCTGGTTCGCTTGGCCGCGGGTTTTTTGGTGGCTTTTTGTGCGGCTTCATCTTCGGCGCGCAGCAAGGTTTCGAGAGTGTCGAGACGATGCGTCCATGCCTCGCGTTGTGCATTCATCCACTGCAGTGCCTCATCCATGGGCTGGGCGTTGATCGTCAGCCAGTGGTCGCGGCCACTGCGCTCACGCCGTACCAGGTCGGCACGCTCGAGCAGGCGGATATGTTTGGAGACCGAATTCAGTGAAATCGAAAACGGTTCAGCCAGCTCGGTGACGCGGGCATGGCCTTGCGACAAGCGCTGCAGAATGGCCCGTCGGGTCGGGTCGGCCAGTGCCATCAGGGTGTGATCGAGATTGCTGGTGAGGTTCATATATTCATCCTTTAGGGTGAATATTAGCCGACGCAAACTTTATGTCAAGGACTTCATATTGAGTATGGGCAGGTTATGACCTACGCTCGGATCCGAAATACAGAAACTCCTAGGCGCCGTATATGCGGAACGATCGCCTTCCTAATAGATCGAATAAGCATCTGATAAAGGAGTCCAACATGAGTACCAATGGCGAAAAGGCCTCGCTGCTAGCCGCTGATCTGATTGATGAACAATTGCGTGTTTTACCCCTGCACCTAGCGGTAATCTCAAAAACAATCAATGCAGGAGATAGTCAAGAAGCACTCGCCACACTCAGGCTTCCGCGCAAATGCAAGGGTACTCAAACGGGCTCTGGTGGCAATATCGTGGCTGACAAAGCGGAGCATCCGGACAAGGCACCCGATGCCGATCTGCTGACGTTTCAGACTGAAATCAAAGAGCAGAA